>JACZKK010000213.1 GCA_014860115.1 Ignavibacteriaceae bacterium | reverse complement strand
AATGTTGGAACTTATGAAGTTACTTTTGATGCAGCAGAACTTACCAGCGGTTTATACATCTACAAATTAGATGCTGGTTCAACAAGTATTACTAAAAAGATGACACTGCTAAAATAATTTTCTCTCTCTCGCTCTCTCCTTCGACTAAAGGGCGCTGCAATCTGTGGCGCCTTTATTATTTTGAACTTCATAACTATGTTTACACCAATGAAATTCCGTTCACAAATACTGACATTTATATTCTGTTTATCATTTTGTATTTATCCTCAGCACAACCATTCAGATTCACTTAACTTAAATAAATCAGCCGAACAGATAAAAAGACACACAGAAATTCTTTCCAGTGATATATTTGAAGGAAGGGGAACAGGAACAACCGGCGGAAATTTAGCAGCAAAATATATTGCTTCTGAATTTGCTAAGTACGGTCTTAAACATGTCGGACAGGATAATTCATTTTATCAGAACGTACCGATGCACGGAAGTTATCCTCTGAAATCTTCTGAATTGAAATTGTATTCAGATAATGAAGAAATAAATCTCGAACTGGAAAAAGATTATTTGATGTATAAATCCGGTCAGCAGACTTTCACGCCTGTTCCGTTACCTCTGGTATTTGTTGGCTTCGGAATAGTTGCACCAGAATTCGACTATAATGATTACCAGTCTGTTGATGTCGAAGGAAAAATAGTAGTTTTCCTGGATGGAGAACCGGAATCTGACGATCCTGCATATTTTAACGGCGAAGCTCCAACTATTTATAATTATGCTTTATCAAAGCAGCGTATTGCTTTATCCAGAGGTGCTGCAGGAAGTATTTTAATTCCTGACACTACATCCAAAAATTGGAACAAGATAGTCGATGAATTTGCATTTGAAGATGTCAATCTTGCTTATTCAGCATCAAATAATCTTAGTCTTGTTATTAATCCTGATGTGCTTCATCATCTTTTAAAAAATTCTGAATTTAATTATCAACAGATTTTGAGAATGAAAGAAGAACACAGGTTAAAAAGTTTTCCCTTAAATGTACTTTTATCTTTCAAAGGTGAATATCTGCAGAGGGATTTTATTGCGCAGAATATTTTAGGAATGATTGAAGGAAATAATCCTGATCTGAAAGATTCTTATCTTATCATTTCCGCACATTATGATCATCTTGGAATCGGACCTGCAGTTGATAATGATTCTATATACAACGGAACACTTGACAATGCAATTGGTGTTGCTGTGTTATTAGAGCTTGCAAGACAATTTTCAGAAAATTCATCATCAATAAAAAGATCAATAATTTTTATTGCTTTAACCGGTGAGGAAAAAGGTCTGCTCGGTTCAAATTATTATACCGATAATCCGGCTGTTCCTTTATATAAAACGATTGCAAATATTAATATTGACGGTATTGCTTTCTTCAGGGATTTCCAATCTGTAGTTGGTGTTGGTTCAGAGTTTTCAACATTGGAAGATTTTTTAGTTGAGGCAGCAAATCATATGAATTTACAAGTTGAACCAATCCCGCCTCAGTTCAAGGTATTTGAAGCATTTAATCAATCTGATCAATTAAGCTTTGCGTCAGCCGGTATTCCATCGATTTTATTACTAGAGGGAACCAAAAATAAAAATAAATCTGAAGAAGAAGTACTGAGTGCTTTTATTGATTATATGGTTAACAGGTATCATACACCATTTGATGATGCTTCTCAAGAACTTGATTATATTGCTGCAGCACAGCATAAGGATGTATTGTTTAAGTTTTCGTCATTATTACTTAATTCTGAAAATGTTCCTGAATGGGTGGCAGGTTCTCCTTTTATCAATGCAAGATTAAGATCTATAGCTGAAAAACGATAGTTAAGTACAGAATTAAATCATCACTTTACTTTAAATTTAACATTTTCTTAACATTGGACAGGAATAAGCCTGCAGTACTCCTCGTATATTTATTAATGTCATAATTTTATTTATTAATTAATGGGAGAGAAAAATGCTTAAACTAAAATTTCTTCAAGTATTTTTAGCAATTCTTATAATCGCACCTATCATCTTTATTGGCTGCAAGAAAAAAGAAGCCAGTGAAGAGAAAACTGTAATTTCAGTTAAAGGCTCTGATACAATGGTTAACCTTGCTCAAAAGTGGGCTGAGATCTACATGCAAACTCATCCAAATGTTTCAATCCAGGTAACTGGGGGAGGATCAGGAACGGGTGTTGCATCATTACTAAACGGCACAACTGATCTGGCAAATTCATCCAGGGAATTGAAGGATAGTGAACTGGAAACCGCAAAGCAGAAGGGAGTTACTCCTGTTGTTTACAATGTAGCTCTTGATGGTATTGCAGTTATTCTTCATCCGGAAAATAAAATTGATAATCTCACAGTTAAACAGGTCAGTGATATTTTTGCAGGAAAAATTACTAACTGGAAACAGCTTGGTGGTTCCGATATGCCGATAACATTATACGGCAGAGAAAACAGCAGTGGTACGTATGAATTCTTTAAAGATCACGTTTTAGGTAAAGATGAATCAGGAAAACAGGTAGATTACTCACCTGCAACTCAGGTTCTGCAGGGAACAGCAGCACTTGGTGAAGCTGTTGCAAGAGACGTTAAAGGAATCGGTTACGGGGGAGTAGGTTACTTTGCACAAAGAAAAGATGTAAAGATACTTCACATTAAAAAAGATGAGAACTCACCGGCTATTTCACCGGCTGAAAATGGTGTGGTGAATTTCCAGGTTATATGGAATGGTGATTATTCAATTTCCAGATATTTATACTGCTTTACCAATGGTGAAGCTAAAGGTGAATTGAAAAACTTTATGGATTTTATTGTTTCACCGGAAGGACAAAAATTGGTTGAGACTATGGAGTACATTCCATTGCCTCCTAAAGGCTAAAAAAGTTCAAGCTTCCTGAAAGAGAGAGCAGGAAGCTTTTTTTATTTATACAAACCAGTCGAATAAAAGAGAGAGGACAAAATGAAATTTGTTTCATTTATTTTTTTGCTGATCGTTTTGGCATTTGTTCATGTTTCCGCACAGTCTGAATCAAACGGAAAATTTTCAGGACTAATGTTTGGAGATTACTTCTATAACATTTCAAGAGATTCATTAATAGACGATCTGAGCAATAAAGCTCTTGATGGTGAAAAAGATTTAAATGGCTTTCAGTTCAGAAGAATTTATTTTACTTATGACTACAAAATATCCGATCAATTCAGCACAAGATTCAGGCTGGAATCTCAGACACTAATCGGGGTTAATAACACAATTTTTACAGCCTTTATTAAAGACGCTTATTTAAACTGGAAAAATATTTTTGAGGGCAGCAATTTTATTTTTGGTATTCAGCCGCCTCCAACCTATGCAGTATCAGAAGATTTTTGGAGTTACAGATCCCTTGACAGAACAATTATGGATCTCAGAAGAATAGCTTCATCAAGAGACTTTGGTGCTTCTCTGAAAGGGAGGTTAAATTCTTCAGGAAGCATTAAATACTGGTTGATGTATGGCAATGGAAATGCATTTGAATCAGAAGGTGATAGGTTTAAAAGAGCTTATGCTCATATTGAATTGCAGCCGAGCGAAGCCCTGAAATTAACTCTTTACAGCGATTACAGATTTAAACCTAAAAAGGAATATACACAGGTTGCACAAAGCTATAATAATGATGCTCTGACTTCTGCATTATTTATAGGTTACCAGAATGATAATACTTTCCGTATTGGTGCTGAGTCATTTCTACAAATAACTTACAATGATCTTATTCAGACCGAAGAGACAGATTATTTAGTTCAAAACCGGAATGGGCTTGGTGTTTCATTGTTTGGTTGGTATAAATTCACTGACCTGTTAGTAGGAGTTGGTCGATATGATTATTATGACCCGAATATGTCTGCGGACTTTAAGGGAGATTCAAGAAATTATTTTATTTTAGGACTAAGCTTTATTCTGCATGAGAAAGTTACAATTACGCCAAACTTTCTTTTAGAGACGTATGAAACGCCCGTAAATGGAATTGCAATAGATCCTTCATTAACGGGAAGAATCACTTTTTACTATGAATTTTTATAATAGATTTTAATTCCTTCTCTCATATGGAAGAAAAAGAATTTTTTCAAAAAGCCGCTGATTCTAAGTACGCAAAGAAGATTGGTAAGCACACCAGATTAAAGGAATCTTTAATTAAAATCTTTTTTGCTGTGAATGGAACAATGGCTCTGATCTTCATCATACTGATTTTTGTTTTTCTTTTTAAAGAAGGATTTAAAGCATTAGATCATATTGGACTTCTTGATTTTCTTTATCTGGACAGACCAGATGCCTCCGGAAATATCGAAAGAGTTTTCCAATGGTATCCAACATCGGAAGAACCAAGATATTCATTGATTCCACTTTTAATCGGTACTTTCCTCACTGCTTTTCCTGCAACAATAATTTCTACATTACTCGGTGTTGGTGCCGGTATTTATTTATCTGAGGTTGCCAACCCAAAATTCAAGGAATTCCTTAAACCAATGATTGAATTGTTTGCTGGAATACCAACAGTTGTTCTGGGATTTATTATGCTGGTTGTTGGTGCAAGTTTCTTTAATGATTTATTACATCCTGCAAACAGGCTTAATGCTTTCGTCGCATCCATCGGATTATCGTTTGTCATTATTCCAATCATTGCATCTTTAACAGAAGATGCACTTCATTCAATACCGAATGATTTGAGAATGGCATCCTATGGATTGGGTGCAACCAAATGGCAGACGATCAGCAAGGTTATTCTTCCGGCAGCATTCAGCGGAGTATCAGCAAGTATTTTACTTGGGTTTGGGCGAGCTATTGGTGAAACGATGATTGTTTTAATGTGTGCAGGTAATGCTGCGAATCTTACATCAAATATTTTCCTGAGTGTAAGAACGATGACAGCCACTATCGCAGCGGAAATGGGTGAAGTGTCACAAGGTTCTGATCATTACTATTCTCTATTCTTTATAGGAATAGTTTTGTTTACAATCACTTTCTTCCTGAATCTTATTGCTGAAATAATAATTAATAGGATGAGAAAGAAAAATACTTTTTAGTTTGATTTAAAATGGAATTAAAGAAAAGAAAAACTGATATTGCTGGTTTCCTATCGCTTGGGATTGTTAGACTAACATTCTTTTTTCTTGTTTTAATTTTATTGCTTCTGCTTGGTAAAATATTTATTGAGGGAATCAATGTAATATCGCTCGAATTTCTGATTGATGAACCACGAAATAATATGTCTGAAGGAGGAATTGGACCAGCCATTTTTGGAACTGTTGCAGTAACACTTTTAATGGTTCTCTTTGCTGTCCCACTCGGAGTTTTCTCAGCAATCTATCTCAATGAATATGCTACAGATACATTCTTCACACGTATTATCAGAACTTCTATAAATAATCTTGCCGGAGTTCCATCAATAGTATTTGGATTATTTGGACTGGGATTTTTTATCTTATTCATCGGTAAAGGTCTGGATGACGTACTACAAACAGGATTACTTTTCGGGCAGCCGGCATTACTTTGGGCTTCTGCAACTTTAGCAGTGCTCGTTCTGCCGATTGTAATTGTTTCAACACTGGAAGCTCTTAACTCAGTTCCAAAATCTCACAGAGATGCTTCGTACGGATTGGGTGCAACTAAATGGCAGACGATCAAAAATGTTGTACTGCCGCAAGCAAGACCTGGAATATTAACCGGAACTATTTTAGCAATTAGTCGCGGGGCAGGAGAGACTGCACCAATTTTATTTTTAGGTGCTGCATTCTTTCTGCCAAATCTGCCTGTTGCTGATCTTTGTATCGGCGATTACTGTATTCCAATGATAAATCCCACAGAACAATTTATGTATTTGGCTTATCATATTTTTATTATGGCTACACAATCAGCAAATCCAACTAAGACTTTACCAATTCAGTATGGCTCAACATTGGTATTAATAGTGCTGACATTTTTATTAAATATTACAGCAATAATTTTCAGGTATCGTTTCAGGAAATTATTAGGAAGATTATAATCTTAAGTCTATGAAAGAAATAAAAATAGTTGTTAAAGATTTAAACCTGTTTTATGGAGATAAACAGGCATTAAAAAAAATTACAATGGATATTCCAGATAAACGAGTTACAGCTTTTATTGGACCATCCGGCTGCGGGAAATCTACATTCCTGCGTGTTATAAACAGAATGAACGATCTTATTGACCATGTTAAAATAGATGGTGAAATTTATATCGATGGCGTGAACATTTACGATAAATCATTGGATATAGTTAATCTGAGAAAGAATGTTGGAATGGTTTTCCAGAAATCAAACCTGTTTCCCAAAACTGTCTACGAGAATATCGTTTACGGTCCCAGAATAAACGGAATAAAAGATAAAAAGGTACTGGACGAAATAGTTGAACGCACACTTAACCAGGCTGCTATTTGGGAAGAAGTTAAAGATAGATTGAATGAGAATGCATTGAGTTTGTCCGGTGGACAGCAACAAAGACTTTGCATTGCGCGTGCACTTGCAGTTGAACCAGAAATTATTCTTATGGATGAACCGGCGAGCGCGTTAGATCCGCTTTCTACCGCGAAAATTGAAGAGCTGATTCACGATTTGAAAAAGCAGTACACAATTGTAATTGTAACTCACAATATGCAGCAGGCTGCAAGAGTAAGCGATCAAACTGCATTCTTTTATCTTGGAGAGTTAATTGAGTATGATAGAACAACGACAATATTTACTAATCCTTCAAAGAAACAAACTGAGGATTATGTAACAGGAAGATTTGGTTAATTTATTTCATATCTAATATTTAAGGAGAAGAGATGGAGAGATTATTAGACGAGCATATTGAAAAACTGAAATCAAGAGTAATTAAAATGTGCAGCCTTGTGGATGAACAAGTGCAGTCGGCAATAAAAGCTGTTGAAGAAGAAAATATCGAGTTAGCGAAACAGGTTATTGAAAAAGATAGCAAGGTAGATAAATATGATAATAAGATAGATAAGATATGTCAGAAAATTTTTGCACTCACTCAGCCAGTCGCTCTTGATTTGAGACTGATAATGTCTTCTCTTACAATCAACAATAATCTTGAACGGATAGGTGATATCGCCGTTAATATTGCAGAGTATCTGACTATGATTGAGAAAAAACCAGCGTTCTTTAATCAAACGAAACTTGATCCAATGTTCAAGATAGCGAAGCAAATGCTTAAAGATGCAATTGATTCGTACATACAGGGCAATGAGAATCTTGCTAAATCAGTTATCACATCAGATGATGCGCTTGATAAATTAAATGTGGAAAACCATAAAATCCTGGTTGATATTATGAAGCAGGATAAAAATAATATCGACAGCGCAGTTGTGCTGCTCGTAATGTCAAGACAGCTTGAAAGGTTAGGGGATCATTGTACTAATATTGCTGAAGATGTCTTTTTCATTGTTGAAGCTCATATCGTAAAGCACAAGTATGAAAAATATCTTTTCGGTGATGATAAAGATGATAACGATGACTGATCAAATTCTGTAAATGATTTCTAATAATTTTAATCATCTTCTTACCATACCGATTTAAGCGTTTAAAATTATGAATGGTCTATGAAATGAGATGGTTTTCTGTTTCTTTATTGATTGTTTTATTTCAACTTGGATGCAGCTTTAAGCCGGCTGAAGTTGCCCGTATTACCATCAAAGGTTCTGACTCAATGTTACCGCTAACGGAGAAACTTGCTGAAGAATATATGAAGCAGAATCCCGCAATTTCAATTTATGTTTATGGCGGAGGCTCTGCAGAAGGAATTAAAGCTTTAATCAGAAATGAAATTGACATCTGCACCACTTCAAGAAATCTTGAACCACAGGAAACAAAAGCTCTCGCTGAATATTACGGATCAGTCGGCTTATTTTATCTTATTGCCAAAGATGCACTGTGTCTGTATATAAACAAAAGAAATCCGGTAAAAGATTATTCTATTGAACAAATCAAAAATATATTTGAGTGTAAAGTAATAAACTGGAATGAGCTTGGTTGGGAAGACAAAGAAATTGTTCCTGTAATTCGAAATCTTAATTCCGGAACACATCTTTACTTCAAAGAGCATGTTTTGGAAGGAGCAGAATACTGCAATTCTGCTATTGTAAAATCCACAACAAACGATGTGATCGAATTTATTGAACAGAACAATAATGCGATTGGCTACGGAAGTATTGGCTATTCTGGTGATTTCAGTTATGCAAGAATTAATGGAATCGAACCCTCAGAAAAAAATGCGCAGAACGATACCTATCCCATAACACGATATCTTCATTTCTTTACAACACAAATTCCAAAAGGTTCGGTTAAAAATTTTGTTGATTGGGTTTTGTCACCCGAAGGACAGCGAATTGTTAAACAAGCAGGTTATATACCACTCTGGGATCTAACATATTAGAATCCTGGCGGCATTTCATCTAAACATTTCTTAACAAAAACTTAATCAATTCTTAACTATTTCTTTATCTACAGTTATGACCAATTATTTAGTTTTGTCTAAAAATATTGGAAACAGTTGCAATGACTTTCAAAGAAATATTCCACATAAATAATCTTTTTAATAAGATCAAACTTGATCATTCCGATTCGTACCAGAATCTGCTAAACACATCAGAATATGACGAAGTCCATAAAAGACAAGATGAAAAGTTTCCGGAGAATGAATGGAACCAGGAGTATGAGTTGATTTATTTATCGTACGTTCTTGAGCAATGATATTTGGAATATTACGTTATCAAACAATTAAAGCAGCATTAATCAATTTAAGCTGCTCATTTTTAGAATTAGTTCCGCGCTCATGTTTCAACCGCTCAGGATAAGATAGTCTCTGTATTTCAATATTCATTTTACTTTTACCTAATGAAAGATAATTGATATGAAGATAATCTTTGTTGTTTTTTATCGATGCACCAGCGTTTAAAAACCTGATCCCTTTGCGATAATATTCCTTTGATTCGTGAACATGTCCATGTAATACAATATCCACTCCAACTTCATTAAATAACTTAAAAAGTCTTTTCTTGCCTCTTAACTTCATTGTCTGCTTTTCAATACCGGACCATATCGTTCCGAAAGTACTTTTAGCTGCACTTTTTAATTTATTAAAATGGTGATGTGTTATTAATATTTTGTGACTAACATCATTGTTGTTATTCCGCAGTATCTCGTAAAGTTCTCCGAACTGAGTAGCGTCTACAACACCATTAGAACCAAATGGATTTGTTATTCTTGAATAACCGGCAATAGAGTTGACTCCGATGATTAACGTATCATCTATCTTTTTTAAGAATGGGAAGAATTTTTTTGGTGATATATAGTAACAATTATTAAAAGCTTCCGGGAAGTAGCTCAGGAATGTATCCAGTCTTTCATTATAATTTGTGGAATTACATTTCTCGGGAAAATTAAAAATGTCCTCCGCCTTCTGAACACCACCGAAAATATCATGGTTTCCTGCAATTATAGAAAGCCTCTTGCCATCCATAAAATTGTATTTAATTAACAGACGCCTGAATCTTTCAAGATCTTTTTCAGAGGCGTTATCGGTTAAGTCACCGGTAATTATTAAATGATCCACCTTGCTTTCAGCAATTTCTTTCAAGAGAAAGTTAGCACGTTTAAAAGTAGAATCGTTATAAAAACTGTTTAGATGTAGATCTGATATGTGAGCTATTAACAAGAAGATACTTTAGATTGTTTTTACTTAAACAAAGCTAAGATTTCAATGTTAATATATTATTAAGAAAATTTTATCTAATTATTAAATGATTGATATTAAACACTGCTTTCTGTTTCCGTCTGAAGATTATTGCTCTTCTTTTTAAATGTTCGGAAAGCAAAAAGTGTCTGCATAAAATAATGTCCGGGGAAGTAAGTCTTCAAACCAAATTCATCTGGTTTTGTATCGGGAAGAAAGGCGGTTCCGAATACCCAATCCCATATTGCTAATTTTGTAGCGAAATTTCTGTTTCTGCCTTTACCGGTGGAGTGATGCCAGCGGTGCATTTCAGGACCATTAATAAATTTTTGAAGTTTTCCGGTACGCACATCAATGTTTGAGTGAATGTACATTCCCCAAACTGCTGAGATGACACCTTTGTATGCAATAACTTCAGGCGGTGAACCGAGTAAAACAATCGGAAGAAATTCTATCGTCTGATTGATTAAAATTTCAAGTGCGTGAGATCTTGAACCGGAAAGCCAGTCAACTTTCTTTGGTGAGTGATGTGCTTCGTGTATTCTCCACAAATATTTATTCTTGTGCTGCCAGCGATGCATCCAGTAAATGTAAAGATCGTGTGTAACTAAAAAGAAAAGCAGTTGAATCCATATTGGAACATCCCTGAATAACTGCAATCTCGAAAGACCGGTTGACTGATCAATAAAATTAATGATGTAGGTAAAAATCAAAATGCCAAGAATATAGCTTTGAGCAATTGTGTATAATGCAAGGTCATCAAAAAAACCTTCACGTAAAACCTTCTGACCTTTTGTGTACGGCCAGATTCTTTCAGCAATGATAAAGAGAATCGCAGCACCAACAATTATAAGAGTTGAATATAACTCAGCATTAGACATTCCAGTAAAGTAATTGTAAACTGAACCTACTATATCTTTTAATATTGAATCCATTATTTATATAAACAATTAAAGAATTTTGAATCATAGTTGTTAGTTTTTTGTTTATAGTTTTGGTCATACGGTTTATAGTTATTTCATTTTGAAACTATAACTATTTAACTGAAACTATGAACTCACAAACCAATAACTAAATCATTTTACTCTTCTCAACTTTGTTCTCGCACTCATTTCACTCGGGTAAACTCGTTTTATTCCATCGCCTAATGCAATTTCAATATCACGGATGTTTCTAACAAGCCGGTGAAATCCATCAACTTCTACCGATGCAGCCTGATCACTGCCCCACATTGCCCGGTCAAGAGTAATATGTCGTTCAACAAAATTAGCTCCAAGTGAAACAGCAGCCCAGGTTGGTGCTAACCCGGTTTCGTGTCCAGAATATCCAATCGGAATTTCAGGATACTTATTTCTTAAAGTCGTGATCATCTTCAAATTTAATTCTTCATTCGGACAGGGATATGATGAAGTTGAATGTGCAATAAGAATATTCTTTTTCTCAAATAATTTTTCAGCTGCTTCAATTTCTTCCATAGTTGACATACCTGTGGAAACAATCGTTGGTTTGTTTATGTTTTTATGTTTAAGCAACAGATTTGTATCCGTAAGTGAAGCAGACGAGGTTTTGTAAATTGGCACATCAAATTGTTCAATAAAATCTACTGCAGTTTCATCCCAGCAGGAAGCAAACCAAAAAATATTTTTCTCTTTGCAGAACTTATCAATTTCTGCATAATCTTCTTTTGTGAATTCGACTCTATACCGATAATCAATGTAAGTCATTCTGCCCCAAGGAGTATTTCTTTCGATATTCCATTGGTCTTTTGGAACACAGATTTCGGGGGTTCTTTTCTGAAATTTGACTGCATCGCATCCTGCAGCTTTTGCACCTTCAATTAATTTTTTTGCAATTTCTATAGAACCATTGTGGTTAATTCCGATTTCTGCTACAATAAAGACAGGATATCCATCACCTATATTTAAATTTTGACTATTAATTGATCTCATAAAAAATTCTCAGTTATAGAATAAAAAGTTATTTGTTTTTAAACGCAATGATCAGTTCAGCAACTTCTCTGAATGCACCGTTACCACCTTTGTTTTCACAAACATAATCTGCTAACTCTTTAATAAAACTCATTCCATCAGATGGTGTTGCTTTAAAGCCAACTAACTTCATTATCCCGACATCATTCGAATCGTCCCCGACAAAAGCAATTTCAGATACAGTAAGATTGTGTTTTTTCATTATTTCAAAAAGTAATTCTTCTTTCTTCTTTACGCCAAGATAATATTCTTTGATTTTAAGTTTTTCTGCTCTTGCTCTAACAGAGCCAGATTCTTCTCCTGTAATAATTATCGTTTCAACTCCGGCATATTTCCGCAGTCGTTCAATACCCATTCCGTCTCTAATTGAAAATCTTTTAAACTCTTCTCCTTTAGATGAAAAGTAAACACCTGTATCTGTAAGGACGCCATCATTATCAGTGAGAACAATTTTAATTTTATCGAGTTTCTCTCTGAGATGAAGATTTTTTTGCTTTAATTGATTATCAATTACCATGCTGTCCATCCTCCATCAACTATGAGATTAGCACCAGTCATATAACTTGAAGCATCACTGGCTAGAAATATCAAAGCGCCTCTGTAATCAGTTGGTTGAGCCATTCTTCCTAGGGGAGTTTTAGCTGAATAATTCTTTACAAAAAATTCTTCCTGTCCATCTTTTACACCGCCGGGAGAAAGAGTATTGACTCGTACTCCTTTATTTCCCCAATATGCTGCCAGAAATCTCGTGAATGAAATTACTGCACCTTTCGTAACCGGATATGCAGCAGACTTATAAAAAGTCTGTTCACCTTTTTCATTTTTATAAATCGATTGGTCCGGTGCAACAATTCCGTACGTTGAAGCTACATTTATTATACTTCCATAACCTCTGCATGCCATTTCAGTTCCGATAACCTGAGAGCAGAGAAACATTCCAGTTACATTTACATCAAGTGATTTTCTGAACATTTCAACAGAGTAGTTTTCAAATTTAGATTCTTCTAAAGCAGCGATCGGATCTTCGAACTTATCATTTATTGCAGCATTATTAACTAATATATCAATCTTGCCGTAGTTACCAATTACTTTATTCTTCAGATCCTTCACTGATTTTTTATGAGTGATATCTGCTGAAATACCCAAAGATAAAGCTGGCAGAGTTGAGGCAAATTTAGCACATTCAGTTTCGTTCAGATCACAAACAATAACACTTGCTCCTGCCTCTGCAAGTGCATGACAGTGATATTTACCGATCAGGCCAAGTGCACCGGTTACTACAGCTACTTTCTCTTTAAGCGAAAATAATTCTGGTAATATCTTTTCCTCTGACAATTTATTTCTTCTTTGGTTTAGTATTGAAGTTACTTACTTTTCTAAATACAGGTTCGACAGGTTCTCCCTTTAAATAACTGAGAACATTTTTTTCATCAACAGCTTTTTTCAGAATTGGAAGAACATCCCGATATGCTTTCAAAGTATACTCAACATCTTCATCTGTATGAGAAAAACTCATATTATGAAAGCCACCCCAAAGTATTCCACGCTTAATCATTTCCTGCTGGACAAGTGATTTCATTTCTAAAGGATTACCGGCAGAAGCATCAAAAGTCATAAGTGACCGACATTCATAACCGATGCATTTAGTGTAAGGCATATTCAATTCTTTTGCAATTTTATTGTAACCTTCTTTCAGCTTTTTGCCCTGCCTGGCCAGATAAGCCGGAACCTTTTTTTCTTTGAGTTCATTGATTGTTGCTCTCGCAGCAGCTAAAGATAAAGCTTCACCACCGAAAGTTGTAAAAAAGAATACATCCTTTTCAAGGACTTTCATAATCTCCTTTTTGCCTGCAAGAATTGCTATCGGCATTCCATTGGCAACTGCTTTTGAAAAGCAGGCAAGATCAGCTTTGACTCCAAAAAATTCTTGTGCACCGCCTAACGCAATTCTGAAGCCTGTCCACATTTCATCAAATATCAGAAGTGTTCCATTTTTATCACATACTTCTCTCAACTTTTGCAGGAAGTTATCTTTTGGTTCTTCGAATACAAATGGTTCTAAAATTACTGCGGCAATGTCAGCATCTATTGAATCAATAACTGATTGAATATCATTGTAATTAAAAGTAAAAGTTAGTTCCTGAACTGTTTTTGGAATTCCTGCATTTCTATCCGTAACAGAAATATACCAATCGTGCCAGCCGTGATAACCACAGCAGAGGATTTTTTCTCTTTTAGTATAAGCCCGAGCAACTCTTATCGCAGCTGAAGTAACATCTGCACCAGCTTTGCTGTACCTGATTGATTCGGCATTTGGTATTATTTTGTTTAATAGTTCTGCAACTTCAACTTCCAATGGATGCATAAGTGAAAAAGTAATTCCGTCCTCAAGCTGCTTTTTAATTGCATCATCAACTTTATCATAAGCATAACCTAGCGAAAGGGGACCGATAGCCATATTGAAATCCAGATACTCGTTTCCATCAGCATCCCAAACATGTGAACCTTTACCTCTGACTAAATACTTGGGAGCAATCCCTTTTACATTTTGCTGTGGACCTTTAGCAAGAGTCTGTGTTGTGCAGGGGATAAGTTCTAAAGCTATTTTATACAGTTCGTCAGATTTTTTTATTGAAGGATAGTCTTTATTGAATTCAATTTTATTAGTCATATGTTCTTATTGGATATCGTTTGTTATTACATTTTCTTAGTTTGTACCGGAGAAATTGTTTTCAGTTCGTCAAGATGATTTCTGTACCAATTAACTCCGGCATACATTTCGTTTATCTTTTTGATTTCTGGTTTTTTCTCCAGAAGTGCTAATATATCTTTTAAACCAAATCTATTATTTTCCTCGTAAAGCTCATCGTAAACTTTCCTAATGAATTCGTAATCCTCTTTGTAATCAATTGTGAACCTGTGAGTCATCGAATAATCCAGTCCTGTTTCCCAAAAAACATTTCCAATCTTAAACTGTTCCGGATTTTCCCAAATGTATGGAGTTGTATGTTCGCGTTCAAAATCTTTTTTTGCGTTTATCCATGCATTTTCCAGCGTTTCAAAACTCATTATTTCAACATCATTCCCATCAGGATAGGATGGGGGATGTAAGTTACTCACAAAATCAAATTTATCTCTATTGCTAATATAATACTTGATGACTTTATCAATTATTTCAGGATCTATCAGTGGGCAATCTGAGGGTATTTTAATCACTACTTCTGCATTGAATTCTATTGCGGCTTTGTAATGTCTATCGAGAAGATCAAGCGAATGTCCGCGAAAAACATTTAGCTTACTCTTCTTGCATAGATTAAACAATTGATTATCAGACTCATCGTCAGTAATTGCAATTACTATTTCTCCAGCAAGTTTGGAAAATGCAACACGTTCATACATTCTTAATATTAAAGGCTTATCAGCAAGGGGAAGCATTACTTTACCAGGCAGTCTGGTCGAACCAATTCGAGCTTGGATAATAGTTACAATTTTAGGTGATGTAATCAATTTGAATTGATTAATGCCCGGTATGTGTCCGAGCTACTTTGCGATTTAAGAGATATTTTAAATTACTGCGCAGATCAGAGTAATATTTATCTTTTTCTTTAACTCTGACAATTGAGCGATATGATTCTAACAATTCATTCGCAACTTCTGCTATGTTTTTTGCTGATGTTCCGTCATTTTGAATCGGAACTAATTTTTTTAACTCATCATTATCGATATCACAATAAACTTCTTTCCCTAACACATGTGCAGGGAAAATTGTACTGGAAAATCGTGTGATTAAAACATCACAATTAGCTAGCAGTGGATCAATACTTACACCGTGATAGACTAAAGCATTAGGAGCATATTTTTTTATTTCAGCAATTCGCTTTTTTACATTTTCATTTGGATGAAGCTTAAAAATTAGTTTCCGCCCACTAGCAATATTTAATGCAAAATTTATGAGCTTTTTTCTATTCTCATATTTAAGCGTTTCTCTTATATCTGAAGTAGCGACTAGGACAAAGTTCTTATGTTCAAAATTGAGTGCTTTCATCTCGTTGAAATTATCAAAGTTTGGAATCCCTGTCACACGAATTTTGTTTGGATTGATTCCTCTTTCAATAAATTGATTTCTGAATCCTTGTGAAGCAACACAAAAGTAATCATACTGATGAGATAATCCTGTCATTGATGTACTTGCACACCAGCGAGGCAGATGTAAAAATCTGGTAACATGATATCTCCAATCAGGTGGGTCGGTCATACCTTCCTGAACGAGAATGGTTTTAAATTTTCTAATATTACTTGGAACTGTAATATCCTGAGAAGTTATGACTAAATCATAATCATCATTTTTACCTCGATAATCTATATTTAGATTATTCTCTCTTAGGTAATTAAGAGTGTTACGTTTAAATACCCCGCCTAAAATTGTAAATTCAATTAATTTTAATCTGTTTAATAATCCTAAAAAGCCGGTGTCAAAAAAAGGTGTGAAGTAAGCCTCATATTTCGGTAGTTCGAGAGAAATTTTGTGCATCTGCGTGGTTTGATTCATTGAACCACATATATATAAAATTTTCTTTTTTAACATTTAATAGTGAAATTATTTGATGACATTACTAATTGAAATATATTAAAATAATTAATTTTTAACGATGTAATT
>JACZKK010000212.1 GCA_014860115.1 Ignavibacteriaceae bacterium | reverse complement strand
TCACAACCTATTCACTTTCACAAAATTACCCCAATCCTTTCAATCCAAGCACAACCATACGTTGGCAACAACCGGAAACGGAATTGGTCACTTTAAAAATTTATGATGTGTTAGGAAGAGAAGTAACGACATTAGTTAATGAAGAATTGACTGCAGGAACACACGAAACTGTTTTCGATGCATCAGGAATAAGTAGCGGCGTATATTTCTATCAAATAAAAGCGGAAGGTTTTATTGAAACTAAGAAAATGATTCTCCTACGCTAAAATTAATATGGCTATTATTTTTAAAATAATTAAGGGAGTCCTATATGAAAAAGCAATACATATCTCTTGCAATAGTTTTGTTTTTAAGCGCAGCATTCAGCTTTGTTCTTTTTAAAACATCAGTTGCTGAATATTTGCAAAAGGATTCGATGCCCAACTCATATAATAAGTGGGAAGAGGGTTTAGAGTGTAATGAAACGAGTGGACCTGATGAGTGGGCGAAACAACAATATTTGATGACAAGAGATCCTAAAACCGGTGAGGTTCCTGATCATTTGGCGTTTGAAGAATATGAAAGGATTCGAAATCTGAAAATGGTTGACCCCCTAGATATTATTTGGGAAGAAAGAGGACCTTTAAATGTTGGCGGGCGTACACGTGCAATAATGTGGGATCCGAATGATCCCATACATCGAAAATTCTGGGCTGGTGGTGTTTCGGGGGGATTGTGGTATACAGATAATATAGAGAATCCTTCAATTGCCTGGCATAAAGTTGATGACTTTTGGGATAACCTTGCTATAAGTTGCATCGCTTACGATCCGGGTTTTAAACAGATTTTTTATGTGGGTACAGGAGAGCGTTGGGCAGATATACCGGGAAAGGGAATATGGAAATCCACTGACGGTGGGGCAACCTGGAATCAGTTAATGAGTACTGCTAATAATGATGATTTCGAATATGTTCAAAAGATAGTTGTAAGTCTCAATGGAGATGTGTACGCTGCTACTGAGAGAAATGGTGTTATGCGCTCTACTAATTTCGGATTTTCATGGGATGCAGTGTTAAACACTACAACCCTTGACACCTCCTTCTCCAACAGGGCCGCGGATTTGGAAATCACTGCTGACAATTTTATTCTGGCCGCGATGGGTTTTTATGGATCTAGTGATGGGGTTTATATCTCACCATCAGGCGACGAAGGGACATGGACACGACTTAATGACGGAAATAATGGTTTTCCAACTGCTGATGATGGTATTAGAAGAATAGAACTGGCAGTTGCTCCGAGTGACGCAAATGTTATTTATGCTTTAGTAGAAAACGATAGTACAATTAATAGACCCCACGTTATTGATAGCGATATCAAAGGTATTTATAGATCTAACGACAAAGGAGAGAATTGGGTTTCACTCACTATACCTATTTTAACAATTAATGAAGATGGTGATACCATATTCTTTTCTGCCACTCAAACCGACTACGATCTCGTTGCTGCAGTACATCCAACAGATCCTAACACTTTATTTGTTGGTGGAGTTTCATTACATCGCAGTACCGATGGAGGTGGTACCTGGAAAAAAATAGCGGGGATTCACGATGATCATCACGCAATGGCATTTAGCCCGGAAGATCCCCAGACATTAGTATTTGGAAATGATGGTGGGGTATATATGACAGAAGATTGTATGCAAAATCAAGATATAACAATTATAGACCGCAATCACAGCTATCGCGTTACACAATTTCACGCTTGTGCTTTACATCCTGTAGGCGGTGAAAATTATTTTTTAGGGGGCACCCAGGATAATGGTAGCCATCAGTTTACTCATTATGGAATGAATATGACAAATCAGGTAATAGGTGCTGATGGTGGATATTGTTACATTTTTAAGAATAATCCAGCTTATCAAATTGTGTCGACCCAGAAAAATGTTTTCTTTCTAAGCAGAGATAATGGATATAATTTCAACGAAAGAATATATCATAATTCAAATTCAGGCTTTGGTTTAATTAGTCCCTGGGATTATGACGAAAACGATGATGTTATGTACGCTTCGTATGCCCCCCATTCTATACTAATTATAAAAAATGTAACAAGCAATGTTCTGCGGACGGCAAGTTACCAAGATTACAATGGGCTCTTTCCAAATTGGACTACAGCATTTAAAGTTTCCCACTTTTCTGAAAAAACATTATTTGTTGGTACTGAAAAAGGAAAATTAATTAAAATAACTAACGCTTCTTCAGTTGTAGACTATGATACAACTGTTATATCTGATCCTGGTTTTCAAGGTAACTTTATAAACTGTATAGAACTGGGTGCTAACGAAGACCAAATCCTTGTCATTCTTAGCAACTACGGTATTCCTTCGGTTTGGGAAACGCTGGATGGAGGAATTACCTGGACAGATAAAGAGGGAGATTTATCCGACTTTCCAATTTACTGGGGTATTTACAATCCTTTGGATTATCGTCAAGTGCTTTTAGCTACCGAGTTAGGAGTTTATACAACAGAGGATATTACAGCAGGTACTATTCATTGGGCGCCTGCCAATAATGGAATGGCAAATGTTCGTACAACAATGCTAAAAATCAGGGAATCGGATCAACAAGTTATAGCAAGCACTTTCGGGCGTGGAATATTTTCTACAAATTCTTTATCTGTCTCTCCTTCAACAAAAATTGTAGCAAGCGATGGGCAGGCAGAAGATCATTTTGGTGATGCCGTTGCAACTAATGGCGACTTTGCAATGGTAGGTGCGCCTGATGCAGATGAAAACGGAACGGATGCCGGGGCAGTTTATGTCTATGAGCCGATAAATAATCAATGGACTGAATCAGCAAAGCTTTTAGCACCAGATGGAGCTGACGGCGATAATTTTGGAGGGGCTGTGGATATGTTTGGCGACCTAGCTATCGTGGGGGCTCGTTTCGATGATCCTGACGGTTCAGCATATATTTACAGGCTCTCGGGGAATACCTGGAATCTGGAGACAAAAATCGTTCCCAATGATGGCAGTACTGGTGATAAATTTGGTAATAGTGTGGCTATTTATAATGATAGAGCAGCTATAGGTGCTTATACTTACGGCGGTATTGGTGCAGTATATATTTTTACTTACCAGTCTGGAAATTGGATCCAGACTGATAAAATTACTCCCGCAGATGGAGAAATTAATGATTGGTTTGGATATTCGATAGATCTGAATGGAGACTACCTGATTGTTGGTAATCCTACTGATAATGATAACGGAACGATATCAGGTTCGGCTTATGTTTACCATTATGCTAATGGATGGACACTTGATAAAAAAATTATTGGTGATGACGTCGATGAAGCTGATCATTTTGGATGGTCCGTTGCTATTGATGGGCAATATGCAGTAGTTGGTGCTGAAGCAGATGAGGGAATAAATGGTGCTCCTTATGCTGGATCCGCTTACGTGTTTTTAAATTCGATAAGCTCTAATTGGGAACAAACGTCTAAGTTGTGGGCGCTAGATGCAGAGGATCTGCAATCATTTGGTTATTCTGTCTCGATTTTCGGAGAATATATATTAATAGGGGCAAAACAAGATTCTGAGGTTGATACCTGGTCTGGTGCAGCATACGTTTTCAAGAAAGAAGGGTCAAGTGATAACTGGTTAAGGCAGAACAAATTATTTGCTGAAGATGGGGATGACCTGGATTTGTTTGGAACATCTGTTCATCTATACGGAACCACTGCCGTTGTTTCTTCTGTTTGGGACGATGATAACGGTTATAATTCTGGTTCTGCATATATTTTTAAGAGTATTGTAAATTCTAATAACCTTCCCTTACTTTCAGTAACACCATCTTCTTTTGAGCTAACCAGTGCACAAACTACTGTTTCAATACAAATTAATAATAATGGTCCACAGGGTGGTGCTGGAATGGATTGGACAGCATATTCACTTGATCAATGGCTTCAGATTGTTGGCGACAGTTCGGGTTCCAACTCGGGTACGGTAACAATTAGTGTGGATGAGAATTTATATTGTGCACGCAATGGACGAATTATTGTCAGGGCTCCCGGTGCATTACATAGTCCGCGCGAAGTATCTATTCACCAGCAAGCTGGTCCTGGTCCAAATGAAGTAAAGATAACCGCGAATGACCCAAATGGTAGTGATTATTTTGGTTATGCGGTAGATGTTGATGGAGATTATGCAATAGTAGGTGCTCGGGAGGATGATGAGTTTGGTTCAGATGCAGGTGCGGCTTACATTTTTGAAAGGGACGGCTGCTGTTCGTGGGTACAAAAAGCCAAGTTACGGTTAAATAGTCCTACGAATTATGATTTTTTAGGCCACTCTGTAGCAATATCAGGAGATGTTGCTCTTGTTGGAACAACTACAAGGAGTAAAGTATTTCTTTTTGAAAAACCAATTGGAGGATGGCAGGATATGACTGAAACTGCTAAGCTGGTTCCCTCTGATGGTGCTATTAACCAATATTTTGGTCGTTCAGTTGATATTTCTGGTGAATATGCTATTGTCGGCGCTCCTAATAGTAAAAAAATATTTATTTATCAAAGACCGGAAGGTGGCTGGCAGGATATGTCAGAAACTTATTCTTATCACTCCCCATCATCAGCCTATAACTCTTTTGGTGTATCGGTGGCTATTGATAAAAACTATGCAGCCGTTGGCTGTAAAAAAGAAGATATATTGAGTTCACCTGGCAAAGTATATGTTTTCAAGCTCGATTGGGTTTGGGGGCTCCAGGCAGAACTTGTTCCGAACGATAGTCAAAATGAGGATTATTTTGGTAGTTCGGTTGATATCGATGCGAATCAAATTATTGTAGCCGCAGAGAATGTGAATGCCGCATATATTTTTGAAATGGATAAGGATGGTGTGTGGCGTGAAGAACAAAAATTGACTGGGGGAACAGCTTTCGGTTTTGCAGCGGGATCTGAATGTGTCTCAATTGATGGGAACTACGCACTGGTTGGTGCC
>JACZKK010000211.1 GCA_014860115.1 Ignavibacteriaceae bacterium | reverse complement strand
TGCTGTCGAAATAGGAAGTGTAATGTTCGGTAAAACTGATAAGAACGGAAAGTTCATACCCTCGATGATGGAGTTAGTCCGTCTAGCAATACCTAGAAGAGTTTATACACAAAGTCACGTTGATTACCTGATTGAAATTATACTCGAAGTTTTCAATAATCGGAACAAGCTGAAAGGTTACAAAATTGTTTACGAAGCACCAATGCTCAGACACTTTACCGCAAGGTTTGAACCATTGAAGTGAGATGAAACTAAAAAAGAATTACAAATTTGATAATGGTCGACAGATATGGAGAATTATACCCTCCAACTCCGGTAATCTAATTATTGAAGAACGAGAATCCGAAAAGAAACAAGCTTACTTTCATTGTCTTTCACTCGATTCAGGTAAAAAAATATTAAGCAACTTCCAGTTTGATGACACATTTTGGGTTGGCGTGGAAGCCATTAAGGACGACATTATCTTCTTTCATAAGTTTGCCAAACCTGATATGCCAAAGCACAGAGGAATATTTGCATATGACTTTGTGAAAAAGGAATTCCTCTGGCAAAATCAGGATTTAATTTTCCTTTTTATTTATGAAGATGCAGTGTACGCTTACAAAGATAAATTTGAAGGAAGAAATTATTACGCAATCAATCTTTCTAATGGCGAAATAATTGAAGATGTCGGCGCGAATTATGAACTGATCAACAGGCTCAGGGATGAATCAATTAAAGAGGAAGAAAATAAAAGTTATTTATTTCCTGAAGTGTTCAAAGCTGATTCTGTTGCTGATGACAGGACAAACGTGTTTATAAAATCGCTGAGAAATGACTTTGTGATTTCCGGAAAGATTGAATTTATTTGGAAAGAGAATCTTTTAATGTTGAGTTTTCACGAAGCGAATTCCAAAGGAACTCTTAATAATCTTTTTAAAGCTGTTGATTTATCCAAAGGAAAGTATATTTTAGAAGAAGTAATCAACAAAGAAACAAGTCTCTTTTTAACAGATTCTTTCTTTGTTAAAGATGACTTGCTGTTTCTTTTGTTCGGAAAAACGAGACTTGAAGTTTATAAGATATTTTATTGATGGTGAACAAATGGAATTATCACAAGAAGAAAAAGAAATATTATTGAAAGCTGCCAGAGAATCAATCCTTGAAGAGTTCAGCGAATGTGATGTGACTATGATAGATTACAAAGCTTACCCAAAGCTGAAAATGGAATTGGGTGCTTTTGTTACATTACACATTAACACTGAGCTCAGGGGATGCATAGGTTACATCATTGCACAGAAGCCATTGTTTGAAACTATTGTTGAAGCAGCAAAGCATTCTGCATTTGGTGATCCAAGGTTTCCTGAGCTGAGCAGAGATGAATTTGATGAAATTGAAATTGAAATATCTGTTCTCTCGCAATTTGAACCAATTAAAAGTTATGACGAGATAGAAGTCGGGAAACACGGACTTCTACTTGAAGAAGGAGGCAGAGCAGTTCTTTTACCGCAGGTTGCAATTGAGCAAAACTATAATCGCACAGAATTTTTAACAGCACTTTGCCACAAGGCAGGCCTTTATGGAAATTACTGGAAAGAAAGAATGTTGAACATAAAAGTTTTCACCGCTTTAGTTTTTTCTGAAAAAGAAAAAGGAGGTTGAATATGAATTACGTAAGACCGGCACAAGTAGCCGGACATTTTTATCCTTCAAATCCTGATAAGCTAAGAAAAGATATCAATCTGTTGTTAGATGTAACAAAACCAAAAGAAAAATTCGAAAACATTTTTGGAATAGTAGCACCACACGCAGGTTATGTTTATTCCGGAAAAACTGCTGCATATGCTTACAATCTTTTGATTGGGAAAAAATATAATACAGTTGTTATAATTTCTCCGAGCCATTCAGAATATTTTCCTGGTATTAGTGTTTTTGAAGGCGATGCATACGAAACTCCGCTCGGTATTTTGAAAGTTGATAAAGAATTTCGAGAGAAGCTTGAAACTGATGACGGCATAATATTCAAAGGATACGAAGGGCATAGAAGAGAACATGCTCTCGAAGTTCAGCTTCCATTCTTACAATCCGTGCTCAAAGATTTTAAGATTGTTCCCATTGTAATGGGAGATCAGTCGAAAAGAAATGTTGACACACTTGCAAAAAAACTTGCCGAGACTTCTGATAATGCAACTTTGATAGTTGCAAGTTCTGATTTGTCACACTTTTATAATAAAACACAAGCCGACAGACTCGATTCTGTCGTGGAAAAAAGATTAAGAGAATTTGATTACGATTCGTTGCAGTTTGATTTAGAAAATCATAATTGCGAAGCTTGCGGTGGTGGCCCCATTGTAGCTTTAATGAAAGCAGCGAACCTAAAGAACGTCAGGCATTCTATGGTGCTTAGCAGAACTGATTCAGGAGATGTTACCGGTGATAATTCCGAAGTTGTTGGTTATTTGTCCGCAGTTTTTTACGGGGATTAATTCATTTGACAAAACAAAAAATTGCAATAATCGGAGCTGGCAAACTTGCTAATTCGCTTACATCTGCTCTCATCAAATCAGGATACGATGTTCCAATAGTTATCAGCAGAAAGTTGTCTTCTGCAAAATCACTAGCAAAGAAATTTTCCATTCCGCATCATTCAAATAATTTGAAGAATATTCCTTCAGATGTAAATATTTTTTTTATTACTGTTCAGGATGGCGAAATACAAAAAACCGCTAAAGCATTATCAGGATTGAAAAGAAATTTTAATGAGTCAATCTGTATTCACTTTTCAGGTGTCGAAAATATTTCTGCATTTAAGTCTTTATCGATGGAAGGTTGTGCGGTCGGTTCACTTCATATCATCAGACCATTCCCTTCAAAAGATGTTGTTGACATAGTAAATTCACCGGCATCGGTTGAAGCAAAGGATAATCGTGCCTTAGTGTTTCTAAATCAATTGTGCAATAAGTTAAAATTGAAACCACACAGGATCACATCCGACCAAAAAGTCTTTCAACATATTGCAGCGGTTCACAGCTCAAATTTTTTAGTTGGAAATCTATTTAATGCTTTTTCCTTGATATCTTCAAAAAGTAATACTCCAAAAGATATTTTTAGAAAAACAACTCAATCAGCTCTCGATAATGTTTTTAAATTATCTCCTGCAAAAGCGTTATCAGGACCAATTGACAGAGGAGATGTTCATACAATCAGGAAACATCTTGATGCATTAAATGCTGAAATCATAAAAACAAAAAGCAGTCACCTAAAACTCTTAAGGAAAAATTATATCATCCAGTCAATTTCACTTCTTGAAGTAGTCAAAGCAAAGTACGGAAAGTTGAGTAAAAACCATTTAGAGATGAAGAAATTTTTATTAAAGTCTTTGAAATAATAATTATACTCAATCGATACTATCCCTTGGAGGTATAGTATCGGCAAGAAGAAAGTAAATATATTTTAGAAAAGAGTTTGAACGTAAATCACTATTTCATAAGTGATCATTGCGCTGATAGCTGAGACAGGAATTGTGAGCACCCAAGCCCATAATATATTCTTTGCAACTCCCCATCGTACCGCAGAAACTCCTTTTACAGATCCAACTCCGATTATTGATCCTGTAATCGTGTGAGTTGTACTGACAGGAATTCCAAAAATTGTTGCGCCAATAATTGTTAATCCCGCAGAAGTTTCAGCACTGAATCCGCCGAATGGATTAAGCTTGGTTACTCTCATTCCAAGAGTACGTATAACTTTCCATCCACCGACTAAAGTTCCGAGTGCAATTACAGCGTGGCTCATAATAATAACATAAAAAGGAACATTAAAAACATCTCCGAGCAGACCATTTGTGAAAAGAACAACCGTGATAATTCCAATTGTTTTTTGTGCATCATTTGAGCCGTGACTCAGGCTGTAAAGAGCGGCTGATAGAAGCTGAAGTCGTCTGAAATGTTTATCGACTTTTCTTGGCTGCTGATTTCTTACTATCCACAAAGTGATGATTGAAAAGATATAAGCCATCACCATTCCAATTAATGGAGCAGCGAAAATAAAAATTACAATCTTTGTATAGCCCGAGAGTATCAATGCATCAAAACCCGCTTTAGCAATTCCAGCCCCGCCGTATCCTCCGATAATAGAATGCGAAACACTTATTGGTAATCCGAAATGTGTGGCGGTTGCAGTAAGAACGATCGCACCAACCAGGCCGGATAAAATCACAAAGTTATCTACGATATTAACATCAACAATTCCTTTCCCGATAGTTGTGGCAACACTTACACCAAAGGCAAAAGCTGCAACGAAATTAAAAAATGCTGCCCATGCAACTGCCTGGAACGGGCTAAGCACTCGAGTGGCTACGACTGTTGCAATCGAGTTAGCCGCATCGTTCATTCCATTGTAGAAATCAAAAACAAGCGCAAGGATGATGATGAAGATTACGAATTCCATTAAAGCTTATGCGTTTTTGATAAAGATGGAAAGAATAACATTAGCAACAGATTGACAGCGGTCAGAAGTTCTTTCCAGTATATCAAGTATCTCCTTTTTCTTAATTAGTTCGATTGCATCTTTCTCATTTGCAAATAGTTCCTGCATTGCATTTCTGTAAACAGTATCAGCTTCTGATTCAAGATCCTTTACTGCTTTTGTTTCGTTGATGCGTCTTGCTTTCAGATCCTGGATTGCGGAGCCAAGTTCCTGTGACTGTTTGTAAATTATCGATGCGAGCTTATCGGCGTGAGGAATTTTTTTTGATATGTGGAAAGTTTCTATTCGTGCTGCAGCACCTAAAAGCATATCACTTATATCATCCATTCTTTTTATCAGAGCAAATATATCTTCGCGGTCAAAAGGAGTGATGAAAGTTTTATTCAATCTTTTAACTACGCGGGAAGAAATTTCATCACATCGCAGTTCTAATGGTTTAATATTGAGGTAGTGGTTCTTGTCAACCAGTTCATCTGCAAAAAGCTGTTCGGTGTACTTTGCCATCTGCTGGATGTGGGAAATCATCTCCCTGAAGTCGTCAAAGTACTTTTCTTCCTTCGGTAAAAGTGCTTTTATCATTTCTCTCTCTTTTTTTGTTTGAAAAAATAAATAAAAGGAAAGACATAGTTATATAGATAGAAGATAATTACGGAAAATAATTCTCTGAATTCTCTCCCTAATCTTTGTTATATTCACACCCAAAATTTTGATTTTAATGGAGGATTTGACCATTTCCAGTAAAAATAACACACAGGATAACCTGTTAGAAAAGATTGTTTCTCTCGCAAAAAGAAGAGGATTTGTTTTTCAATCGAGTGAAATTTACGGCGGACTTAACGGCTGCTGGGACTATGGACCACTTGGCGTTGAGCTTCTGAACAATATCAAGAGCGAGTGGTGGAAATCGATGACTTATCGCGAAGATGTGGAAGGAATCGACGCTTCGATTCTTATGCATCCGAAAGTGTGGGAAGCTTCCGGTCACGTTGAGAATTTTACTGACCCGATGATTGATTGCAAGCAATGCAAAGCAAGATTCAGACTTGATGTGCTCGGCGATTCTTATGCAGATAAGAAAAAAGAAAAAGCAATTCAGGAGTTGAAAGAAAGCCTGAAGTCAGAAGAAAGACTTTTAAAATTAGTTGATGAAAAGATTAATAATTCTGGTCAGGAAAATTCTTTCACACTATTACTTGAAGATGCTGAGATTTCAAAACTGCTGCTTGCACAATTAAACTGTCCTCAGTGCGGAAACAAAGGGACTTTTACTGATGCAAGAAAATTCAATCTGATGTTTAAAACTTTTATCGGTCCGATGGAAGACAGTACTGCAGTTGTTTACCTGCGACCAGAAACTGCGCAGGGAATCTTCGTTAACTTTTTGAATGTGCAGGGATCATCAAGACAAAAACTTCCCTTTGGTATTGCACAAATAGGTAAAGCATTCCGCAATGAAATAAACACAAAGAACTTTTTATTCCGTACACGTGAATTTGAACAGATGGAAATGCAGTACTTTGTTAAAGAAGGTGAAGACAAAAAGTTTTACGATTACTGGAAAGGTGAAAGACTCGCCTGGTTTAAGAGGATGGGAATGACTCCGAATAAATTACGTTACCACGATCATCCTGCAGATAAGCTTGCACATTATGCAAAAGAAGCTGTTGATATCGAATACGAATTTCCATTCGGATGGGGAGAGATTGAAGGAATTCACAACAGAACTAATTACGATTTAAGCAGGCACGAAGAGTTCTCCGGCAAATCATTAAAATATTTTGATGAGCAGTCGAAAGAAAAATTTATTCCGTTTATTATTGAAACTTCTGCAGGTGCCAGCAGATCGTTTATGGCATTTTTAGTCGATGCATATTATGAAGAAGAAGTGAACGGTGAATTGAGATCTGTTCTTAAATTCCATCCAAGACTTGCACCAATAAAAGCTGCTATCTTTCCACTTATTAACAAAGATGGTATGCCTGAAATTGCAAGAAAGATTGAAACTGATTTAAGAAAATCTTTCAGAGTTTTTTATGATGATAAAGGTGCTGTTGGCAGAAGATACCGCAGACAGGATGAGGCCGGAACACCATATTGCATAACAGTCGATACACAAACTTTCGAAGACCAGACTGTCACCGTTCGTGAAAGAGATACAATGGTGCAGGAAAGAGTTGGAGTTGATAAACTTTCGGTTTATCTGTTGAATAAATTGCATACAGCATAACAATGAATATTGTTAAAAAAATATCATTAATTCTGTTTTTATTACAAATTAGTGGCTATTCAAAACCAGATTATGATTCTCTTGTCAAAGCCGGGATCAATCAAATCTACAGCATAAAATTCACAGAGGCCGAGAAGACTTTTCTTACCTTACAAAAAGAATATCCAAAACACCCTGCAGGCAAATTCTTCTTTGCGATGATTGACTGGTGGAGAATAATCCTGTCAGAAGAAAATGAAGAGCAGGACGAACGATTCTATGAAAAGATTGAAGAAACAGTTGACTTCTGCGATGAAATTCTCGACAAAGATCCAAACAATGTTGATGCACTTTTCTTCAAGGGCGGGGCGATCGGTTTCAGAGGAAGATTGCGGGTTATGCGTGAAAGCTGGTTTGGTGCCGCTGATGATGGACGGGAAGCTTTGCCATTAGTTGAACTTGCTCATAAACTTGATCCGGATAATGTAGATGTAAAGCTTGGCTTCGGAATTTACAATTACCTAGCTGCTGTAATCCCGGAAAAATACCCAATTGTTAAACCTGTGATGATGTTCTTTCCAACCGGCAATAAAGAACTTGGACTGAAACAATTAAAAGAAGCTGCAAGCGTTGGCAAGTATTCAAAGTATGAAGCAAAGTACATACTCGTTACATTCTTCTACTATTTTGAAAACGATACCAGCTCGGCGGCACTTTATACAAAACAGCTTGTTCAGTTATTCCCGGACAATCCTGTTTTTGAAAGATGGCAGGGACGACTTGCAGCACGGAAAGCAGAATGGGAAACAGTCAATAAAATTTTCAGAAGTGTTCTAAGTAAGGCGGATAAAAACCAGGAAGGTTACAACACTCCGATGGTTCGCAGGGAAGCGAATTATTACATTGGAAATATTTTGAGAACTAAAGAAGAATTAACAGAAGCCTTTTCTTACTACAAAAAGTGTATCGAAGAATCTAAAAAAATTGACGAGGACAAAGCATCCGGTTTCAGAATAAATGCGACTCTCTATTCAGGCAACATAATGGAGACCTGGAGAAAGTATGATGAAGCAAAAAAATATTATAACGCAGTACTGAAAATGAGGGAGTTCAACAACTCACACACACTTGCTGAAACTTATCTCGACAGGATAAAAAACTTAGAGCAGAAGGGAAGTAAATAATCTTTGTAAAGTTAGTGTTTTCATTCTGGCGATCCCGCTATGGCAGAAGAGAATCTCTAAGCAATAATATTGTTCAGATTCCGGACTCAATCCTTTCAGGTTTTCGCCGGAATGACAAAGCATTCATAGTCATTCCCGCAAGTCCGGCTACTGCCGGACGCGTCGGGAATCTGAACGGTTAGAATTATGAACGACAAATTGTTTGCAGTATATATGATGGCGAACGAAAGACCGACACTTTATGTAGGTATGTGTAACAACTTAGTGCGACGAGTCTGGGAACATAAGCATAAAATAAATCCAAATTCATTTACTGCAAGATATAATCTCAACAAGTTGGTTTATTATGAACTCTTCAAAGATGTAAGACTTGCGATTATTAGAGAGAAGCAAATTAAAAATTTTAGCAGAGAAGAAAAGATTAAACTAATTGCAGTAATGAATCCAACTTTTAAAGATTTATACAGCGAAATAACGGGTCAGATTCAGGACAACCTGCCTGCCGGACAGCCAGGGCCGGAATGACAATAACACGAGAAGGAATGACGAGCAGATTCCGGACTCTCCGCCTTTGGCGGATCGCCGGAATGACATTGTTACTAATAAATTAAATTGAAGTAGATAAACCAATCCTGTGCATTGCACCGATTGTACCGAGCGAAGAATATCCATAGTTGAAAACATATTCTGAAATTTTAACACCAAGCCCACCATTAAACCCGGCAATTCCGGATGATGATCCAACCTTAAGATCCGAGCGCTTTTCATTATCATAACCAAATCGTAAAGTGAAAACTTCACTGAGATAAAACTCTGCACCAAGACTAAAACCTTTTAGATGCTGGTAGAGTTCATCTCGTTCTTTATTTAGTTGATGAAAATCGAGTGAGAGTCGGACGGGAAGATTCTCAAGTCTTTTTGAAATACCGACCGCAACATCCAGCGGCAGATCTTCTTTTGTATCAATGTAGGAGGAAAGCTGTGTACCCAGGTTTAATACTGAGGCAGCAAGATTCAATTTCTGATTTGGAATTTCGTAATTGATTCCAAGATCAAGTGCTATTGCGCTCGATGATTCATCTGCAATGCTTGAGTAGATGACTTTAGCATTTGCACCATAATAAAAATTCTCACTGAATTCATTTGTATACCCGAGAATAAATGCAAGCTCGCCCGCATTGAACTCTCCGGTTCTGTTTCCAAACTCATCTGCTTTATCGAAAGATCCGTAGTTAATATATTTAATTGCGGAACCGAATCTTCCAACATTTTCAAATTCTGTTGAGTATGCTAAGCTGAACAGGTTAATATCCATCAAGTGTTTAACAAAAGAAAATGAGACGGGGTCTTTTTCAAGGAAGCTCATACCGGCGGGATTGTAGAAAAGTACATCAACATCATCATTATTTGTAACAAAGCTTCCCCCGAGTGAGGCTGCTCGTGCACTCATATCAACATTCAGAAAATCAAAAGTGTTTTGCCCGAAAGTGTATGATGCCGTTAAAATAAAAAATATGAATAAAGATGAAAGTACGGTTCTCATTTAAACTCCTTGAAAATTGCTGCATCTATTTAAGGAATATAGTAAATAAAGGCAAGGGGAAGATGGTGGGATAATTTAGGATGGCGGATTGCGGATTTCGAATTGTAGATTCAGGAGGACTCTGCAATAAATAAACGCTTAGCCAAGCGTAACTCAGGTCTCCAGACCCGAGGTTTTATGGTCTGGAGTGGAATTTAATCGGGCACTACATTTATCGATCGAAGTAGCTGAAATAAATAAAACATTACAGATAAATAAAAAGGGCTATACAGTGGTACCTTGAACAAACTATCGAAACCAACTTCAATCTTAGTCATCCCACTTTAACTTGAAACGAAACTTTTCCCGATTTAGATTTGTTTTTCAAATTAAAAGGAGATAAAAAGTGAACGCGGTTAAAACAGTATTCTTAATGACTTTAATGATGGCACTTTTCCTGTTAATCGGCTACCTTCTCGGCGGCAATACAGGGATGACCATCGCACTTGTATTTTCATTGATTATGAACTTTGGCTCTTTCTGGTTTTCTGATAAAATCGTTCTGAAAATGTACAGAGCAAAGGAGGTTAACCGGGAATCAGCGCCGAAGTTTTATGATATGATTGAAAGATTAGCGAGACAGGCAAACCTTCCAATGCCTAAAGTTTATATTATAAATGATCCGACTCCAAATGCATTTGCTACAGGCAGAAGTCCGGAAAAAGCAGCAGTTGCGGCAACAACCGGAATACTTCAGGGATTGAGCAACGATGAGCTTGCCGGAGTAATGGCTCATGAACTTGCACACGTGAAAAACAGAGATACTTTGATTAGCACAATTGCAGCAACATTGGTTGGTTCTATTTCCTACATTGCTCATATGGCTGGATGGGCTATGATGTTTGGCAGAGGTGATGACAGAGAAGGTGGAGGGATTGGGGGATTAGTATTATTAATTCTTTCACCGATACTTGCAATGCTTATTCAAATGGCGATTTCGCGTTCACGTGAATTTGCAGCTGATAAAGGTGGTGCAGAAATTTCAGGTAATCCATTGGGATTGGCTTCGGCGCTACAGAAAATTTCACGCGGTAACCAGATGAAGCCTGTTTATCATTCCGATCCTGCAACAGCGCATATGTTTATTATTAATCCATTGGCTGGTGGCGGAATTTCAAAACTGTTTTCAACACATCCGCCAACAGAAGAGAGGATTAAAAGACTTCAAGCTATGGCGAGATAAGGTCAGGATAAAAGCTTGTCCCGAACTTGCCGTCGAAGACGAGCCTCGCTTCCAGCGGGTTTTGGGATTTAAAATAAGAAATTGAATGCTGTCAGATTCCAGACGTGCCGGAATGACAGCCTTTTTATTTTCTTCAGGATCCAGTATCCAGTATCAAGAATCCAAAACGTCTTGAAACTCTACATCATTCTTCTGATATTAGCAGTGCAATGCTAGTGAAGTTTGTAAGTAAATATTTAATCTACTACGGGAAAATTTCTTTTCTACCTTTGATATTAATCCTCTTAACAACTTCTGAGGTTGAAAGTCAAACAAAAACCAATCTCGATATTTTTTATTCATTGACAGACTCACTTGTTGATCAAATAAATTCTGAAATACCTTCATCTGAAAAAAAAATTCTTCTAACACTTAATCTCGGTCAAAGCTATTCACTTTTTTCAAACAGCATTAAAGAAAGATTCAGGCAGAGAGGAAAAGAAACACTTGATCAGCTATCAGATGAACTTAAAATTACTCACGTTGATATTGTAATGGAGGGTGCAGGAGTCGAATATGGAGAGATGTTCAGAGATGGCTGGTTTGGCACACACTACATCCAGCGTTACTCAACAATTTTTGGTAACTATCTGCATACTTTTTATGAAAGCGGCAAGAAGGAATTTGAATTTACAATGATCGACACAGTAAAAGTTGATGACATTAAATTTATCGAGAATGATTCATTTCCATTCACTAAAGGAACAATACCATCTGAGCCATTTCTTTCGGGATTTGCTGAGCCACTGATTGCAATTGGAACAGCGGCAGCAGTGATTGTGATTTTTTTCACTGTAAGAAGCGAGTGATTGATTTTACCTTTGAAGCAACTTCATTTTTAAGTAATATTGTTTGTTATTATTATGAAATTAAAGCATTTATGAGCAAATATTTTTTAATATCAAGTGCGTTTCTACTGCTGATTTTGGGCTGTAGCTCATCGCGTGATTTGAGTGATCTTTCCGCCGATGAAAGGTTAACCAGTGCCATAAAACTTTTTGAGGATGAAGATTTTGAGGATGCTTCAATAGAGTTTGAAGCTTTATTACTTCAGTATCCCGGCAGCAGCATAGTTGATGATGCGCAATATTATCTTGGCAGGTGCAAATTCGAGCGTGAAGAGTATATTCTTGCTGCTTTCGAATTTAGCAAGCTCATAAAGAATATGCCGGCGAGTGAATTTGTTGCAGACGCTCAGTTCATGCTTGCAGAAAGTTATTATGAACTCTCACCCGATTATACATTGGATCAGAAATACAGCAAGAAGGCAATCGAAGAGTACCAGGCGTTTATTGATTTCTTCCCATTGAATGAAAGAGTTGCTGAAGCGGAAAGAAAAATTTCGGAATTGAACGATAAGCTGGCACGTAAAGAATATTCGATTGCAGTCATTTATGAAAAAATGGATTATTACACGGCATCTCTAAAATATTATGATGCGGTTGTTGAAATTTTTCACGATACTCAATATGCACCTATGGCATTGTACCGCAAAATAAAATTGTTGATGGATAGAGAAAGAGAAGATGAAGCACTTAAAGAGATGAGTAAGTTTGTACGCATGTATCCTGAAGATAGAAATTTTAATGAAATTGATGGTCTGAAGAATTCACTTGAAGCCAAACTCAAAGGGGGATATTCTTCTAACTGATGACTTCCCGGAAAGTAAGCGAATCACAAATAACAATGACCGAACTGGTATTTCCAAACCACACGAACCAGCTTGGAACCCTATTCGGTGGACAACTGATGTACTGGATAGATATTTGTGCGTCTCTAAGCGCTGAAAAACTTACCGGCAGAGTCTGTGTTACAGCTTCGGTAGATAAAATAGATTTTCATCACCCTGTGAAACTGGGAGATGCAGTTATTCTTCTATCCTCAGTTAACAGGGTATTTAATACTTCACTGGAAGTTGGCGTTAAAGTTTTTGCACAATCCTTCAAAGAGGGCACAGAACAGCATACAAATTCGGCTTACCTGACTTTTGTATGTGTCGATTCGCAGGGTAAACCGGTTAAGGCGATTGAGGCTGTACCAGAAACAAATGAACAGAAAAGAAGATTTATTGAAGCGCTTATCAGGAGAGAAAATCGACTCAAAAATCGGTCTATTGAAAAATAGTTTCATTTTATTTATTCTATTTTTTTCTTCACTATCCTTTAGCCAGATTCCTATCAATGGATTCTGCTTCCAAAAAAAACTTTCACTGCCGAAAGATTATCTTGGTATAATCTCCGCTGATTTAAATTCTAACAGGAATGATGAACTGATTTTATATTCAGCACTTTCAAAACGTATTGGAATATACGCTGGTGTTCCTGGGGACAGTGTGGAATTAAAAGAGTTTCAATTGAATTCCGAAATTTCACAACTTAAACAAATAAAGGACAATACAGGAAATAATAATTTATTCGCTGCTGTAGAGCGCAGATTAAGAAAAATTTCTTTAATGTATATCTCTCCTGATTCAATTGATGCCGGCAAAAGTAAAATTGAATTCGACTCCTATCCTGAAAATATTTTTACAGGAGATATTGACTTAAATGGAAATGATGAAATACTTGTCTCAGGCAGTGGTTTTGATGGCTTGTCTATTCTCTTTAGATCTGATGGTGGAATTGGTGAAAAAAAAATCATTACCGGTACGAGTTTCAGCGAAGCCATTTTTGTTGATTTAAATGATGATGGATACACTGATGTGTTGGCATTTAATATACTTGAGAACTCACTCCAGTTTTTTATAAATAATACAAATGGGATATTCAGACTTTCACGATCAATTCAGTATTCTGAAAAAATAAATTTGCTTCAAAGTCTTGATTTGAACAAAAATGGTTTTCAGGATATTATTTATGCAGTTGGTAATCGTATAGAAATATTATTAGGCGATGCCCAGGGTTCATACAAAAGCAAATATTCAATTAAGCTGGATGATCGTCCATTGTCTATTCAATTTGGAGATTTTAACGGAGATAAAATATTTGACATTGCTGTTGGTGTGTCTAAAGATTTGCTGAGCATTTTATTTGGAAAGAATGGTACCGAGTTCCACGAAACAATTCCTTATCTGAAAAATTCTTCTCTGATTGCATTCACCACCTTGAAATATAAAAATACAGATAATATTTCCTGCTTGCTCGAATCTGGTGAACTTATTGTCCTCAGCTCAGTAAAAGAGCTTGGGACAGATATGAAAATTACACTTGGAATTCAAGCCGGGGCAGTAAAGAAATTTGACTATCCAAATGACGGTATTCCTGATATAAGCTTTATTGATGAACATGACAATTCGCTAAAAATATTATTAAACAACAAGTCCGGCATTCCCTCACGTTTGTACAATTTCCCTCTGGCTGATGATCATAAAGAAATTCTTGTTGATGAGTTCTTCAGCTTTAGGAAATTTTTTTACTGCTATACAAAAGGTACACCGCTTTTAGAAGTTTTCAGATATAATTTTGATAAAGGAAGACTCAACCGGAAACAGCTTTATGCACCGGGAGAAATACTTGATGTTGCCTTACAAAGGATTGATAGTGCGTTTGTAAATATTTTTCTGGTATACAATAAGCAATCAAAACTTTATCTTGGTAAGTTCGAAAACCGGGATCTAAGCGTAACGTTCAGAGAGTACCCATTTATTGACAGGAATGTAATTTCTGCTCAACTTTTTATTGAGGACGAACCGGTTGTTTACTACTGGAGATCAGAAGATGACACTTTACATTTTAAGTCGGCGCAAATAAAATCCGGTCCAAATGACTATAATACTTTTTTTGAAATTTCTAAAACCAATGGTACCGAGGTAAATTTATTTGGTGCGGATAATTACATCAATGAATATCCGACAGTTGTAAGCATCTTGCAGAACGAAACTGAGAAAAAGCTGCTGGTTATGGTAGGTGATAAATTTAGTATCTCAAATCAGATATTCAAATCAATGGATGAAAATAACGTAGAATTTAGCAGGGGATTTTTTGGAGAAACATCAATAAAAGGGATAATTAATTTCACATTATATAACTCTGCTGATAATTATATTAGCAAACTTGTTTACCGCGAAAAAGAAGGAAATTTCACTCTAAATAAGATGTTTGCTGCTGAGAATGTTTCTGATTATTTTTTCGCCAGACTGGACAGGAAAAATTATTATTTAGTTTACTCCAATAAGAAGGAAGGTTATATATCAATTACATCGCTAAAAAAATAGTTTATACATTTTCAGGAATATTACTGGCACTCTTCGTTGCGATACAGACTTATTCTCAGGAACTTAATCCATCACAGCTTGATTCGCTTTACAATAAATTCATTCAGCTTAGAGCACCCGAATTACATCAGCAGCCTCTCGATGCACTTGTTCAAACTCTTGAGGAAAGAAAATGCGGTTTCTTAATTGTTAACGATATTAAAACTAACTTTAAATTCTTCTCTACTGAACAGAAGAATTTATTAAAACCTCTCCTTGGAAGACCAACATTACAAACCAGCATTATTTCACCTTCCGGATTTTTCAGAATTCATTATGATGCTAGTGGAAGCAATCGGCCATCGTACGTTTCGAGTTGGACCGTTGAACAGAACGTTGCGGAAGTCGCAAAAGCACTGGATTCAGTCTATCGATACGAGGTTACTTATCTTGGTTTTCTAGCACCTCCTTCAGATGGCACTGGTGGTGGTGAAGATAAATATGATGTCTACATTCAAAATCAAGGTGGCGGTGTCTATGGTTACACTGAATGGGAAAGTAAAGTTGGTTCTGTAAACTGGACTTCGTTTATGGTAATTGATAACGATTATACAGGCTATTATACTACCGGTCTTGATGGAATGAGAGTAACTGCCGCGCACGAATTTCATCACGGCATTCAATTAGGCAATTACTCTGTTTTTGATGGTAATTCTCCTTTCAGAAACTCTGACTCATTTTTTTATGAACTCACTTCAACTTCTATGGAAGAATTTGTTTACGATGATGTGAATGATTATTACGCTTATATGAACTCATATTTCAATAATACTGATCTAGCTTTTCCAAGACAGAATGGATACAACATTGCTATCTGGAATATTTTTTTAGAAGAAAATTTTGGATTTAATCTCCTCAAGAGGCAGTGGGAATTAATCCCAAGTATAACAGCTATACTTGCTATTAATCAAAGTTTGAATGAATTAAGTACATCTTTCCCGAGAGAATTGAACAAGTTTGGAATCTGGACTTACTTTACGAACTTCAGAAGAATTCCCGGGAAGTATTTCGAAGAGGGCGGGAATTATCCTTTAGTAATTCCAAAATTCAATGTGCAGTTTCCATCACCTCTGTTAAACGGGCAAGCTAAACCAACAACAAATAACTTTGTCAGGTTTAACATTCCTGCAAACAATGATACTCTTGTAGCAATAGTTACAAACGCAGATGCATTCTCTGCAAATGATGACCCCAACGAGCCATTTAGTTTTCAATATACACTTTACTCTGATCCAAATACAGGTCAGAGAGAATTAACTCAGGATTACTCCTCAACTTTTTTTACAAACAACTCAACTTTCTGGTCTGTATCTGAAGTTCTGAATAATCTATTAATAAGAGAGGATAGTCTACAATTACCTACTGCTGGTACAATTGAATATGCATATCCAAATCCGTTCTATTATTCTAGGGGCTACCTTACAGGTTCATTAATTTTCCTTCCTTTCGAAGCGAATGTTGGTGAGACAGTTGATTTTAATGTTTACTCAGTCGGAATGCAGATTATGTATGAAGATCAAATAAACGTTCAGATCCTTCCTGGTGATCAGCGAGGTGTGAGTTGGGACGGACTTGATAATGATAAAAACAAACTTGCCTCCGGTGTCTACATCTATGTGATCAAAAAGGGCAGTGAAGTTGTAACTGGCAAAGTCGTAATATTCAATGAGTAGTTACTCAATCCAATCACTAAATCTTTCCAAACTTTTCGGAAGAAGATTAATCTTTAAGGATATAAATTTCAATTGGACTGAGAGAGGAATCTTCGGCATCTCGGGTCCTAATGGTTCTGGTAAATCAACTCTTGTTAAAATAGTTGCTGGACTAATTGCTCCTTCCTCTGGAAAAATAATTCATAAAAATTCTGGCGGTGAAATAATTCCGGAAAAGCTTCACAACCATATCGGGTTTGTCTCTCCTTATCTAGTTCTTTATGAAGAATTTTCTGCCTGGGAAAATCTGAAAATCTTCGCGAAGATTCGCGGAGTAAATTTTGATGAAGAGAAAGTATCCTACTATTTGACTCAATTCCTTCTTGAGAACAGAAAGAATGACCTTGTAAAAACTTACTCTTCAGGAATGAAACAGAGATTAAAATTTATATTTGCACTTATGCATTCACCTGAAGTACTAATTTTTGATGAACCGACTTCCAACCTTGATGAAGAAGGAAAAAAAGTAGTTTATAAAATTATCAATGAAGAAGGAACCCAACGTATTGTAATTATTGCATCAAATGAAGTGAAAGATTTAGAATTATGCGGCGAAGTTTTATTATTAGAAAAGTTTAAGGGTTGAGAATAAATAGCCACGAGCTTCAGCTCGTGGATCAATTTAATAAATAAAAATTGGCTTTAGCCAAACAGAATTATGCCATTTACAAAAATTTGGATTCATTTAATTTGGTCAACAAAGAACAGGGAAAAACTTATTAACAAAGAGTTAAAACAAATACTATTACAGCACATTAAAGAAAATGCCAGATTAAAGAATATTTTTATTGATAGCTTGAATTGTATTCAGGATCATATTCACTTGCTGATTTCTCTCGGGAGAGAACAAACAATCAGTAAAATTGTTATGCTAATTAAAGGCGAATCATCAAATTGGATTAACAGGAATAAATTATTAAAAGGTAAATTTGAATGGCAGGATGAATATATAGCTGTATCCGTTAGTGAATCTCAAGTTGATAGAGTACGAGAATATATTAAAGATCAAGAAGAACACCATCGGCTTAAATCATTTGAGGAGGAGTATAATTTATTTCTCAAGAAATATCATTTCGGCTGAAGCCAGGTTCTGGATTCGAATAAATCCCACGACCTAAAGGTCGTGGCAATGATGGAAAGTATTTCATTTAAATTTAAAATAGCCACGAGCTTTAGCTCGTGGTTATGAGCAGCAAATAAATATTGGCTTTAGCCAAATACTAAATAATTAAACTATGATAGAAAAATCCTACGCACTATTTAAAAAAGATTTTCATTCGGAGTTAAGAACTCGATACGCAATTAACTCGCTTGCAATGTTCATCATTGTTGCAATCAGCGTTATTCTATTTTCTATCGGCAACGAGACAATAACTGAAAGCTTAACCGGCGGACTTTTCTGGGTTGTAATCTTTTTCACTGCGATGTCGGGACTTGCAAGAGCTTTCGTTTCTGAAGAAGAAAGAGGAACAACTTTAACTCTTCAACTTATTGCATCTCCTACAACTGTATTTTCCGGCAAGCTGTTTTTCAACCTGATTCTTGTTTTCTGTATGAACCTGGTTATCGCTCTTCTATATTCTGCGTTATTC
>JACZKK010000210.1 GCA_014860115.1 Ignavibacteriaceae bacterium | reverse complement strand
TCCCCAATGAATATCAGGCATCGCAAGAGAATATTTTTCAATTCCCGGAAGGTGAGCAACATTAACAACCTGCTTCAGAGCCTCATCATCTTTCAATCCTTCTTCAATCATATCACGAGAAATGTAAATTCGCCCGGGAACTTTCATTTGACCGGTTGCAGGTATCTCCCATAAATTTTCTCTTACTTTAATTAACTCAATTCCACCTACAATCATATTTTTACTTCTCCCTCCATACCTTCCTAAATATCAAATACTACAAGAGTTGAATAATTACCATCTTTTTCAATAATCTCTACCTGATGATAAGTAACCGATTTAATTTCATGTTTGAGTTGAAGATTATCTTTAAGCTTGATACCTTTGAGTTCAGCAGATAATTCGCAGCCATCAGCATCATCAAAAATTTTTATTGATTGAATGGATGAGCATAACCACTTTTTTGTGATAAGAAGATAATTCAGTTCATTCAAGAAAGTAACTAGTAGTTCTTCTTTTGAACTTGCCGAGAGTTCTAACTCTAACAAATCATCATCTTCAATTTTTATTTCACCGGCAATTGATACCAACCATGCTTCTGTACCAGCAGTAAACAACTCGTTCAGACTGCTGCCGCTTAGTTCAACGGCTATATCTGCTGTATGGTCAACAAACTTGTAACTTTTGCTCATAATTCTAAAAATGTTCGATTCATTGATTATAATTTAATGATGAATTAATAAAAAAGAACCCGATTTATACTGATAACCGTTAATTATATTTGCTACGGATTATGAAAAACCTTTCCGAACATCAAAGAGGAATACTTTACGTGTTCACTGCTGCTTTATTATGGAGCAGTGGTGGACTTTTTATTAAACTGATTTCCCTTTCCGCTATGCATTTATCTTTCTTCAGATGTTCCATAGCTGCGATAACATTTGCACTGATCTTCAGAAAGCGAATTCTTCTCGTTAATAAGTTGAGCATCATCAACTCACTTTTTTACGCTGTGGTGCTTATTACGTTTGTTATTGCTACCAAGACGACAACCGCTGCTAATGCAATATTTCTTCAGGCAACTGCTCCGATTTATGTTTTAATATTTGAACCTCTGTTTAACAAAACCAGATACGAACGAATCAATATCATCACAGTTGGGGTATGTATCCTGGGTATGATTTTATTTTTTGTTGGTAAACTTGAACCGGGACATCTTGAAGGTAATTTCATCGCTCTTTTGTCAGGAATTACGTTCGCAGCCTTATTCCTTGGAATGAAACAAAATGACCAACAGTATCAGCAAAGCAGTATTTTCTGGGGAAATATTCTTGTTGCAATAGTTTGTATTCCGTTTCTTCTCTCGATGGAAGCAATTTCAGTTTCGGATTTGTGGATGGTTAGCTTTCTTGGAGTTTTTCAGATTGCATTTGCGTATGCATTCTTTGCTTCAGGATTGAAAAGAATCTTAGCAGTAGAAGCTTCTATTATTTCAATGGTTGAGCCTGTATTTAATCCGGTTTGGGTTTTTCTTGGATATGGAGAAATTCCAACTTTGACTGCAATTATTGGAGGGCTGATTATTTTAGGAGCAATTATTGTAAGAAGCTTAATAAGCGGCACACCTATTATAAAACGAAAATTTAACTTTTAGTTTAAGGAGACAACCGAAAAATTTTCCATTTCGATTTTAATTTCTTGTAACAGATTCTATCGTGCAACCTGCTTTCCCTTCCCTGCCAAAACTCAAAATATTCCGGAACCAATATGAAGCCTCCCCAATCCGGGGGTACGGGAATTTGCTTCCCTTTAAACTGACGCTTGAATATTTGAAATTTTGTATCGAGGTAATCTCTGCCGGGAATCATTTTACTTTGTTCAGAAGTCCAAGCTGCTAATCTGCTTTCGAGTGGCCGGCTATCGAAATATTTTTTTGATTCTACCCGGGAAATCTTTTTGATTATTCCTTCAACTCTAACCTGCCTTTCAAGTTCTGCCCAAAAAAATAAAATGGATGCGTGGGAATTATCAGATAAGTTTTGTCCTTTCCGGCTCGTATAGTTGGTAAAAAAAGTAAACCCATTCTTACCAAACTCCTTCAATAGAACTACCCTTACCGAAGGTTTTGCGTTATCATCAGCGGTTGCAAGAATCATTGCATTTGGCTCAATCAATCCAACTTTCATAACCTCATTAAACCATTTCTCAAATTGGTTGAACGGATTTTTCTGAACGGTTTCCTCAGATAATTTGTTTAGCTTATATTCACGCCGTAAATTATTTATCGACTTGCTATTTTTCATAAAAGATTTATCTGTTTGGTTGATTTAAGTTTATCTATTTAATTATAAAATTCTTTAATAAGTTACAAAAAAGAAATAAAATACAAATAAGATTATATGAAGAGTAAAAACCTATCTAAAAAGCAGCAATCCCAACAAGATCGGGATAAAGAAGAACTTGAAAAGTTTGGTGCTAACACC
>JACZKK010000209.1 GCA_014860115.1 Ignavibacteriaceae bacterium | reverse complement strand
GAAGATAAGAGAATTCTATGTGTTGATATCGGCGGCGGCAGTACCGAATTTCTTCTTGGTGAAAACGGTGTTTCCGAATTTGCTGAGAGCATCAAAATTGGGGCAGTTAGATTAAGTAAAATGTTTTTCCCAGATTTTCATCTTACTGAATCAGGAATTGAAATGTGCAGGCAGTATATAAAAGATAAACTTGATACGAACGCTAACCTCCACCCAAATCATTTCTTCGAAATGGCTATCGGAAGCTCGGGAACAATTGTGGCAGCAGCATCAATTATGAGTTATCGGCGTAATGGAAAATTCAAAAAAACAATGAACGGTTTTACTTTTACTTCAAATGAAATATTTGAATTAACCTCCGACGTACTTAAGTGCGAATCACCTGTTGATAGACTTTTTATTGAAGGAATGGAAATAAAAAGAGCAGATATAATTCCTGCTGGGTTGTTAATCCTTAGTGAAGTCTTCCACAAATTTAAATTGAAAGAGATGACTGTATCAGAGAATGCTTTGCGTGAAGGGATAATTGTTGATACAATTATGAAGTTGGAGGAATTCCAGTCATTATTACATTAGAATTATCACTTATTCATTTTTACTTACCTTTAATTAGAACATACCCCTCTTTATATTTGCTCATCATTTAATTGTACCTCTGACTAAATCCAGAATTAATGGAACAAATTAGAAATTTCTGCATAATTGCGCATATTGACCACGGTAAATCCACTGTCGCCGACAGGCTTCTGGAAAAAACCGGTGCTGTTACAGAACGTGAAGCAAAAGCTCAGGTTCTGGATGATATGGATCTGGAAAGAGAAAGGGGAATCACTATAAAATCTCACGCCATCCAGATGCATTATAAGACGAAAGATGGTGAAAAATATATTCTCAATTTAATTGATACTCCCGGTCACGTTGATTTCAGCTACGAAGTTTCACGCTCGCTTGCTGCCTGTGAAGGTGCTCTGCTTGTTGTTGATGCAGCACAGGGAGTTGAGGCACAAACAATCAGCAATCTTTATCTCGCTCTTGATGCAGGTTTGGAAATAATTCCTGTCCTCAACAAAATTGACCTACCAAGCGCTGAAGTCGAAAGAATTTCTCATCAGGTAATTGATTTAATCGGATGTAAAGAAGAAGATATTCTGAAGGTCAGCGCTAAAGCAAACATTGGTATTGATGAGTTACTTGAAGAAATAGTTAAAAGAATTCCACCGCCCAAAGGAGATCCGAATGCACCACTTCAGGCATTGGTTTTTGATTCTATATTTGATGCTTACCGTGGTGCGGTTGCATACATAAGAGTCTTCAATGGAACTCTGCGCACAAATGATAAAATTAAATTCTTCGTTACAGATAAAATAATGGATGCTGAAGAAATTGGAATTTTAGGATTAAGAAAAGTAAAGGTTGATGAACTTTCAGCAGGAAACGTTGGTTACCTTATAGCAGGAATTAAAGATGTCAGGTACACAAAAGTTGGTGATACTGTAACTCAGGCAAAGAATGGTACTGACAAACCACTTCCGGGTTATAAAGAAGTCAAGCCGATGGTTTACAGTGGTTTGTATCCAACAGATTCAGATGATTATGAAGGTTTGCGCGATGCTCTTGAAAAATTTAGGTTGAATGATTCAGCTTTGGTTTATCAGCCGGAAACTTCAGCAGCACTCGGATTTGGATTTAGATGCGGGTTCCTTGGACTTCTACATATGGAAATAGTTCAGGAAAGATTGCATAGGGAATATGATCAAACAATTATTACTACTCTTCCAAACGTTGAGTATTATGTTTATAATAAAAGAGGAGAAAAGATTGTTGTAGATAACCCTGCAGAAATGCCAGCAATCGGAGAGATTGACAGGATCGAAGAACCATATATAAAAGCACAAATAGTTTGTCCGAGTGAATATGTGGGAAATATTATGAAACTCTCGATGGATAAAAGAGGAACATATAAAAACACAACTTATCTTGATCCAACCAGAGCCGACCTTCAATTTGAATTTCCACTTTCGGAAATAATTTTCGATTTTTACGATAAGCTAAAATCAACTACTCGCGGTTATGCATCTTTTGATTACGAATATATTGGCTATGTTGAATCTGATCTTGCTAAACTTGATATCTTGTTGAATAGTGATCCTGTAGATGCTCTTTCAATGATTGTTCATCGTGATAAAGCTTATGACTGGGGAAGGAAAGTCTGCTCGAAATTAAAAGATCTGATCCCGAGACAAATGTTTGAAGTTTCAATTCAGGCTGCGATCGGTTCGAAAATTATTTCTAAATCAGTTGTAAAAGCATTGAGAAAAAATGTTCTTGCAAAATGTTATGGCGGTGACATTACAAGAAAAAGAAAATTGCTCGAAAAACAAAAAGAAGGCAAAAAACGAATGAAGCAAGTGGGTAATGTTGAAATTCCACAGGAAGCCTTTTTAGCAGTATTGCAAATAGAGGAATAATATTATGGGGATCTTTTTTAAGAAACTTTATAAATTTTTTAAAATACTTTTTTTAGTTGCCATCATAGCTCTGGTAATTAAAGCATTTGCGATTGATGCTTTTCAGATTCCGAGTTCGTCTATGGAAAACACATTGCAGCCCGGAGACTTCATAATTGCTAATAAATTTGTTTATAATATTGCTACTCCGCGGGAAATCCCAATTGCTGATATTCACATCCCCCAATACAATTTATTTGAAGTGGGTAAACCTGAAATAAATGACGTTATCATTTTTGAATTTCCCACCGGATTTGAGAATGATTCGCTCAGAGGTGGTTCTAAATATGTCAAAAGGATAATTGCAGGTCCTCACGACACACTTCACATCACTAATGGTTTAATCTTTGTGAATGGAAAAACACTTGAATTACCTTCTACTTTTAAAATCTCAAAGGAGACTGAAGGAGGAATCCGGATTAAAGATGATAATATTTATCCAGCGGGTTCGAAATGGAATAGAGATCATTACGGACCTATAATTATTCCAGCTAAAGGAGATACTATAAAAGTTTCGCCGGAGAACTTTGAACGCTGGCAATCTGTTATTGTTATGGATCATGGAGAACGTTCATTGCTTTCCGAAGGTACATTAGTCACTCTGGATGGCAGAGCTATTTCAGAGTATGTCCTGGAGCAAGATCACTATTTTGTTGTTGGAGATAATTTTGAAGCTAGTATGGACAGCCGTCATTTTGGTTTTATCACTGATAATATGATAATAGGAAAAGCCATATTTATTTATTGGTCTTATGATTCAGAAAAGGCAGCGCCCGGGCCTCTTGGTTTCCTTTCAGCCATCAGAGCTGATAGAATTTTCAAAGGATTAAATTAAATTTCATAAATATTGCAGATTATTATGAAGAAATATATCCTCTGGATTTTTATTCTATTTACATCTTTCAGTTTTTCCCAATCTAAGTACTTTATTTACTTTGTAGATAAAGGTGTTGAACCGACAGAAAAGCTTGAAAAGAGTAGCTCTATTTACAACTCAGCACTATCACTGCTCTCTCAAAAAAGTATTGAAAGACGAATTAAAAATTTAGGTGATGATAACATCATCACATATGAAGATTTGCCTTTAGTGAATGATTATATTTTACAATTAGAACAAATTGGAATTAAAATCGAAAACAAACTACGGTGGTTTAATGCCGTAACTACTTATTTGACTGAAGATGAAAAAATTAAAGTTGCTAGACTTACCTTCGTTGAAAAAATTGATCCCGTAAAAGGGTTTGTATTCAAGAATCCTGAATTGAAAGCAGCTAACCAATTACAAAAGCAGGAATCTAATTTATTTTCTTTTGATTACGGACCGTCATTTGGTCAGCTTCAACTTTCAGATGTACCCGCAGTCCATTCAAAAGGAATAACTGGTGAAGGTGTTCTACTAGGTCTGCTTGACACAGGATTTGATTGGAAGAACCACGAATCATTAAAGGATGCCACTGTAGTTGCCGAGTATGATTTTATTTTTAAAGATGAATCAACAGCAAATGATTCACTTGATAATCCTTCTCAGCACAATCACGGCACTTTAGTCTTCTCAATTGCTGGAGGATTTAAAGAAGGTTCGTTAATTGGTTCTGCTTTTGGTTCGGAATTTATACTTGCAAAGACTGAAGATATAAGAAGCGAAAAACATATTGAAGAAGATAACTATGCTGCTGCAATCGAATGGATGGAAAGTTATGGAGTTGATATAACCAGCAGCTCATTAGGTTACAGCACTTTCGATCCGCCAGAGTTTTCTTATAATTATTCAGATATGGATGGAAAAACTACAATCGTTACAAAGGCTGTTGAACTTGCTTTCAGAAGAGGTGTAGTAACTATTTCCTCGGCAGGTAATGAAGGCAATAGCTCATGGAGATACATAACTGCGCCAGCAGATGGTATAAATACTCTTGCAATTGGTGCAGTTAATAATAATAATGAAGTTGCATCATTCAGCAGTCGTGGCCCAAGCTATGACGGAAGAATAAAACCTGAAGTTGTTACACAAGGTGTTGGTGTATACTGTGCAGCCGCTGGTAATTTTACAGGTTATTTAACGGCCAGTGGTACTTCTGTCGCGGCTCCTATTGCAAGCGGAATTTCAGCTTTACTTTTATCTGCCTATCCTCATTTGAAAAACACGCAGATAAGAAATATTCTAATCGAAACTGCAGACAATAGTTCCTCACCAAATAATGAAAGAGGTTGCGGATTACTTTCAGCTGTTAAAGCAATTGAATTCCCGAATCTTGATGCATCCGATGGCACCTTCATTCTGAATAAAATGTTTCTTACGAATGATAATATTTTCCCGCAGACAGTTTATGTTCAGTATTCAACAGATGGTATTGACTACATAGAGAAGCAATTGGATTTTGATGGTAACTTAAAGTACACTTTTAAGCTTCCATATCTGTTTAATGACGAGCTGGTTGATTTTTACTTTACGTATGATGACAACTCTGGGGCTACTTTAAGAGATCCCTTGAGTAACAACTATAAATTTTACTATGGCTCTCTCGATATAAGTCTTAATACAGATTTAAAAAGAACTTATACAGATTTCATAGTAAGTGAGCCATTTCCAAATCCGTTTTACCCGTTGCAAAATTCTTTTACATCTGTTTCTATTAAATCATCAGGAAATGAAAATTTAATAATCAGAATTATTGATCCGTTGGGACAACAAGTAGGATATTACAGCACATTGACCGTTGATGGTGAAAACAGATTCGACTGGTATGGAAAAAATGAAAATGGTGTACCTTTGGCTAGCGGAGTCTATTATTTCTTGATTGATTTAGATGGCAAGCAATACAGCAGAAATCTTGTTCTTTTAAGATAAATAACTATTTTTTCACAAACTTTAGATACTTTCCTCTTCGCAATTCTTCTGCTATCCACGAGCGAGAAAAATATACTTTATTAACTTTAGTTAGATTTTCTTAATTTTCTACACACCTACTCACTTTTCATTTAAAAACTATGGACAAAATAATACTATCTGCACAGCTAGAATATATTTCTTCCTTCCGAAAGAAAACTGACAGTCTAATTGAGGAAATGGAAGCTTTTGCACTAGAGCATAATGTGCCAATTCTTTCGTGGCAGTCAGCCGAATTTCTTGAGCAATTAGTTCTGATGAAAAATCCAAGACGAGTTCTTGAACTAGGAACTGCGATTGCATATTCAACAATAAGAATTGCTCGACATCTAAGAGGTAAATCTGTCATTCATTCAATTGAAAAGAGTGTAGATAATATTGCGGTAGCTAAAGAGTTTATAGCGAAGTCAGGACTTATGGATAAAATTAAAGTACTGGAAGGAGATGCATTGAACGTAATGCCTCAGTTAAAAAAGAAGTATGATCTAATTTTTCTCGATGCAGATAAAGAAGATTACAAAAGATTGTTTGATTATTCTCTTGTGCTACTTCGCAAAGGTGGAGTTCTGGTTGTTGATAATTTATTGTGGCATGGTTATGCAGCTTCAACAAGAGTGCCTTCGCAATACAAAGAATCAACACGACATATTCGTGAATTTAATTCGTTATTTATGAATCAGCCGAATCTTAAAACTTCAATTATTCCCGTCGGTGATGGTTTAGGTGTTGGAGTAAAATTTTAACATGATACTAATATGAAATTAAATGATAAGAATTTTTTAAAGGAAGTTGAAGACTACACGGGCAGTTTGTTTCTGAAGAAAGATGATATTAAAAAAATAATTGAAGAGGCGGTTGCTGCAAATAAAGTTGAAGAATTTGAAAAATTAACATTCACAGCAAAATACATTTGCGGAATGATGCGTGTAGTTAAGAATGCTTCCGGTATACCTGAAGTCAGCAGTATAGATCACGTCAAGAACGATCTTAATGAAAATATGAAAAAAGGAATTGATCAGCTCAAGGAAATAATTGCCTTTAGTAATGACGATGTGAAAGATTACTTTGAGAAGACATATTTCACGATCACAACACAAAACTTCACTAACCTTACACAGTTATTCACTGATTTGGAATCTGTGAAGAAATATATCAATTACTTAAAAAGGCGAACCTGAATTTATTTTTCAGGTTTCTTTAACCAGTTTTCAAGAGCTTCAAGCAAATGCTGCATTGCTGTTATCAAAGGCTCGTGCTGATCAACTTCAATATCCTGCAGAATTTCATTGTGAATCTGAACGTATGCTTTGTTCAGCTGGTTAACGAGATGTTTCCCTCTTCTTGAAAGCATAACCCTCATGTTTCTTCTGTCGTTCGGATCAATTTCTCTGATTATATATTCTTTTTCAACCAGACCATCAATAATTCTTGTTAATCTGCTTGGGCTGAGGTTCATTCTTTCAGCAATTGATTTATTGTTTACACTCTCGTCAGTTCCAAACAATCTCAAACATCTGAATTCTGCCTGAGTTAAATTATGAACTGTGGCAAGACGTACTTCTTTCTCCTGGCAATTTGCCAGCAGACTAAAAGTTAGGTTAGCAAGATGTTCTGCAGTTTGGTGTGTGTCCATGGTACCCCCATGCTTTGTGTATTTTGGAATATTGTTCATAACAAATATCAGTAATATTGATATTTGAATCAAGTAACGTCAACAGTTTTTTTTGAACAATTATTAGTAAGAAAAGAAATATTTTATTTGTAAACAAATTCAGGTTGACTAGTAATACTAATTTTGTTTTTGCCTGCGTCTGTGAGCTTTTGAGAAACAGAATCGATTTCAGTAGACTTAACCAAGCACGATAAGCTACATTTTTTCTCGTATTCGGAACTTATAATTATAGACTTATGATTGGCTAAAATTCTGAGTATAAGGCTGATTTGCTCAATTTCTGACGAAATTTCAATTTTTTGAAATAAATGCTTTGTGTTGATTTTTGAGTTATTCAGGACTTGATATGCTGACTGATAATATGCCTTACCGAGTGGTCCAACGCCGAGCTTTATTCCTCCAAAAATTCTCGAAACAATAACAAGCTGGTTCGAAAGACCGAAATGCTCGATGGCGTTAAATATTCTGAGACCAGCGGTTCCGTTTGGTTCCCCAGCATCTGAATATCTGAAGGTTCCATTTACAAGTTTGTAAGCATAACAATGATGGGATGCGTCGTAATATTTTTTTTTAGCATTTGTGATATGAGATTTAAATTCTTCTTCGGAGTTTATCGAATAAACCTGTGCGATGAAGTTGGATTTTTTGACATTGTTAGTTGACTCGTGAAATTCATCTATTGTCTTTATTTCATCAGGTAAATTCATTACAGAAAAGTAGAATAGTGCAAAGCGTTTTTAATTGATTATCAAACCGTCAATGGCTAATATAGCTAATTAAAATTTTATTTACCTTTCCTTGGAAAAAGAATTCATAATAATAAAAGGTGCACGAGAGCACAATCTCAAGAACATTGATCTTGAGATCCCTCGTGACACATTTACGGTAATTACCGGACTTTCCGGATCCGGAAAATCTTCTCTTGCATTCGATACAATTTATGCTGAAGGTCAACGGCGATACATCGAATCACTTTCTGCGTATGCCCGTCAATTTCTTGATATGCTTGAAAAACCTGATGTTGATCTGATTGAAGGTTTAAGTCCTGCCATCTCAATTGAACAGAAATCAACCACGGGAAATCCTCGTTCCACAGTTGGAACCGTTACTGAAATTTATGATTACCTCAGATTACTTTTTGCCAGAGTTGGAATTCCTCATTGTTATAACTGCGGTAAACCAGTAAAGAAACAATCTTCTTCACAGATTATTGATTCCATTCTTTCAACATTCAAGAATAAAAAGATATCCGTTCTTTCTCCATTAATCAGAGGAAGAAAAGGTCATTACAGAGAATTGTTTGAAGAAGTTTTATCAGATGGTTTTTTAAGAGTCAGAGTTGATGGAGAGGTTTTTGAAATTACCAAAGGATTTCAGGTTGACCGCTATAAAATCCATAATATTGAAATAGTTGTGGACAGATTTACTGTGAACGAATCCAGCAGTTCTAGAATAACAGAATCAGTTGAAGTAGCATTGAATTATGGAGAAGGCAGCATAATAGTTAATGATGGGAAAGAAGATCAGGTTTATAGCCGACAGCTTGCATGTCTTGATTGTGGAATAAGCTACCGTGAGCTCGCACCAAATTCATTCTCTTTTAATTCTCCTTATGGTTCCTGCCAGGATTGTGAAGGTCTCGGAGAAAAGAAAGAGATTGATATCAACCTGCTAATGCCTGATTGGAATAAATCAATCAATGGTGAAGGACTTGCCCCTCTCGGTAAGCCAAGAAAAATCTGGTTCTTCACTCAGCTTGAAGCTGTTGCAAAGAATTATGGATTTGATTTCGACACTCCTCTAAAAAAATTAACTGAAGCTCAAAGAAATGTTGTCATAAATGGAAGTAAGGAAAGAATAGCATTCACTTATACATACGGTAGCGGAAAACCTGTTCAGTATATGCATCGTTTCTCAGGTTTAATCAAATATCTAAAACACTATTACGACTCAACATCATCAAACAGCATACGAGAATGGGTTGAATCGTTTATGAATACAACGCATTGTGCAACCTGTAACGGTGGAAGACTGCGAAAAGAATCGCTTGCGGTGAAGTTTAGTGGAAAAAATATTAGTGAGATAACATCGCTTTCTATTTTACGAGCTATTGAATTCTTCAAAGGTGTCAAGCTTAAGGGAAACGAATCTCTGATTGCCAAACCAATTATTAAAGAAGTAAATGAACGGTTAGAATTCCTTCATAATGTTGGATTGGATTATTTAACAATCGGGCGTTCTGCAAGAACATTATCCGGCGGCGAATCTCAAAGAATTCGACTGGCAACACAAATTGGCACTCGGCTCGCAGGTGTTCTTTATGTTCTGGATGAACCTTCAATCGGACTGCATCAGAGCGATAACATTAAACTCATCAATTCATTAAAAAATTTGCGTGACCTCGGTAATACCATTATTGTCGTTGAACACGATAGGGAAACAATTCAAAGTTCAGATTACATGGTTGATCTTGGTCCTGGTGCAGGTGAACACGGCGGTAACGTTGTTATGGAGGGTGACACAAAAAAACTGTTGAATTCTGATAACGGATATGATTCACTTACGCTTTCCTATTTAAGAAGCAGAGGTAAGATAAAAATTCCTGACGAGAGAAGGAAAGGAAATGGAAAATTTATAACTCTCTCGGGAGCAAAAGGAAATAATCTTCAAAATATAAACCTTAAAATTCCTCTCGGCACTCTAACTTTAATCACTGGTGTCAGCGGTTCCGGTAAGTCATCTGTGTTGAACGAGACACTGGTAAAAATATTAACTAATAAACTCTACAAGTCTAAATCAGTCCCTCTTCCATTTAGTAAAGTTGAAGGATTGGAAAATATTGATAAGATAATTGAGATAGATCAGTCGCCAATTGGAAGAACGCCACGTTCCAATCCCGCAACTTACACTGGCTTATTTACTCACATTCGTGACTTGTTTGCACAGCTTCCTGAAGCAAAGATGAGAGGATACAAAACTGGAAGATTTAGTTTTAATGTTGCAGGTGGAAGATGTGAGGAGTGCAGCGGGGATGGGTTGAAGAAAATTGAAATGAATTTCCTCCCTGATGTTTATGTCCATTGCGATTCCTGCAGAGGAAAAAGATATAACAGGGAAACTCTCGAAGTCCTGTACAAAACAAAATCTATTGCCGATGTTCTTGGAATGCGAGTCTCTGAAGCACTTGATTTTTTTGAAGATCTTCCAAGAATAAAACGGAAAATAAAAGCGTTGAATGACGTTGGATTGGGTTACATTACTCTTGGTCAGCAGGCAACAACACTTTCCGGCGGTGAAGCTCAACGAGTAAAGCTTGCAACTGAATTGAGTAAAATTTCAACTGGCAAGACACTATATGTCCTCGATGAACCAACAACCGGTCTTCACTTTGAAGATGTGAGAATTTTACTTGATGTTTTGAACAAGCTGGTTGACAAAGGAAATACAGTTGTCGTAGTTGAACACAATATGGACGTTATTAAAATGGCTGACTGGATAATTGATCTTGGTCCCGGTGGCGGTGAGTTTGGTGGAAAAATTGTTGCAGAAGGAACACCCGAACATATAATTAAAAATTCAAAAAGCGTGACAGGCAAATTTTTAAAAGCGGAATTCAATTAACGATATTGAAAGATAAGTGCTTCAGGTCTATTTTTACCAGCATTGCAGAATTAATTCCTAACCTCGGAAGGAACAACAAATGAGGAACATGGTGATCTACATATTCATTCTAATCGCAGTATTTACTGATTTCATTTTTTCACAAAATTTTTATACTGAAAATCCTCTGGTCTCAACTTACTCAATCGTTGCCCGTGATCCTGAAACAGGTGAAATGGGCGTTGCCGTTCAATCGCATTGGTTTTCTGTTGGTTCGATTGTTTCGTGGGGAGAAGCCGGTGTTGGTGTTGTTGCTACTCAATCTTTTGTCAATCCTGCATTTGGTCCGGATGGGCTTGAATTATTGAAATCAGGTATGACAGCTTCTGAAGTTGTTGATAAATTAATTTCGGAGGATGAAGGCAGAGATGTTCGCCAGCTTGCAATCATTGATGTGAATGGAAATGTGAAAAGTTATACTGGAAAGAACTGCATTCCCGGTGCAGGAAATATAGTTGGTGAAAATTATTCTGTTCAGGCAAACCTGATGTTGAATGACAAAGTGCCGGGTGCAATGTCAAAAGCATTTGAAAAATCAACTGGCCCACTAGCTGAAAGATTGATGACTGCATTATTTGCTGCCGAGGAAGCTGGCGGAGATATTCGAGGTAAACAATCAGCAGCCATTTTGGTGGTCAAAGGAAGATCAACCGGACAAGTGTGGTCGGACAGATTGATTGATCTCAGAGTTGAAGACGATCCATATCCTCTTGATAAGCTTGACAGGTTACTAAAAATTCATCGAGCTTATAATCATATGAATGCCGGAGATCTTGCAGTTGAACACGGAGATATGGAACTTGCGATGAAAGAATATTCAGCCGCTGAAAAAATGTTTCCGGAAAATGAGGAGATGAAGTTCTGGCATGCAACAACTCTTGTCAACAACGGTGATCTTGAAGGAGCACTTCCTCTTTTTAAAGAGGTTTTTTCAAAAAATCAAAATTGGAAAATACTTACTTCCAGATTAGTCCCAATTGGATTACTTAACGTAAATAGCGAAGAACTTCAAAAAATATTATCAGTCAGTGAGTGAAAAATGAGAACAAGTTTAATTATTATATCACTTACGACTTTGTTTCTTTTCAGCAGTTGTAAATCAGAAGAACAAAAAAATGAGCCGAAGCAAATGCAGGGGCAGCAGTATGTTCTTCCTCCACAGCAAGAACAACCGCCGCCGACAATTCAAAAGCAGGAAAATATTGATCCTAAAATTGCTGCTGAGCTAATTGCTGTTATCAGGGAAAATATAGCTGCAACAGAGGCAAAGGATAAAGACAGAGTGCTGAAAACTATTCACAAAGACTGTCCCCAGCGTCGTTCAACAATTCAAGGGATGGATTACGTGTTTGCTAATTTTGATATGAAATTTGATCTTGAACAAATTGAAGTTCTGGAAGTCTCCGGCGAGGAAGCAAAAGTTTATTATATGCAAACTACAAGAGCAGTACGCGGAGCAGGATTTGCGCCAACCCGTGCATCAGGAATTCATCTGATGAAAAAGGAAGATGGCAAATGGAAAATATTTAAAACAGAGTATCTCACTAATGAGCAAATAATGTAAATCATTTTTTAAACCAAATTAACAGGGCAGTGTATGAAGTCATTTAAAATATTAGCTTTTTCAATTTCGCTTATATTATCGATTGTTTTTTTTAGTGATAATTTTTTGTCGGTTGGAAATATTTTTTTTAAAAAAGAAAAAAGTAAAACTGAAAAAAAATTATATCCTTACGAATGGGCATACCTCAAGAAAACCTGGCCATACTTGAATGCTGATCCGCGGGCAACTCTCGATGCACTCGAGCAAGCACACAGGCTTGATAAAGAAACTGCAGAGCAGAGACTAAACAAAAGTCTGAATTCAGTTGCATGGGAATTTATCGGACCATTGAATGTTGGCGGAAGAGTTGTTGACATCGAATTTAATCCTTCAGACCCGAATATTGTTTATGCAGGATTTGCAACTGGTGGAGTTTTCAAATCAACGGACATGGGCAGCAGCTGGTTTCCGGTGTTTGACTCGCTGGCTGTTTTAACTGTTGGTGATATTGGAATCGATCCACAGAATTCTGACGTGATCTATGTTGGAACAGGAGAGCCAAATGGTGGACATAATAATTTTCCCGGTGGCGGTGTTTTCAAATCAACTAATGCTGGATCAACCTGGCAATTTCTTGGACTTGAAGAAACGACTTCAATTGGAAGAGTACTTGTCCATCCAGTGAATTCAAACATAGTTTATCTTGCTGCTGTTGGTTCTTACTTCGCACCTAATGAGGAAAGAGGTGTTTATAAATCCACAGATGCCGGGCTAACCTGGAATAAATCTCTTTTCATTTCTGATTCCACCGGGGCAATTGATATTATTATGGATCCGACTAATCCTGACAGAATGATGGCAGCTATGTGGGAAAGAGTAAGAAGACCGAACAGCTCACATCTTTTTGGGCCTTCCAGTGGAATATATAAAACAAGTGATGGGGGAAATAACTGGCAGTTAATACCACCTTCAGCAGGCTTGCCAAATCCTAACACGCAAAATGTCGGCAGGATAGGTTTAGCTCTCAGTCAAAATAATCCTGATATTGTTTATACACTTTTTAATAATGGCGTGAGTATTATTAGCCTATTCAAGTCTACAGATTTCGGTAATAATTGGATTGATGTTGATCCTGATAACGAATTGCAGGATGGTGCATCAACATTCAGTTGGTACTTTGGACAGATAAGGGTTCATCCAAGTAATCCAGACATTGTTTACGTTATGGATGTTGCTTTTATGAGATCGTCAAATGGTGGAAATACCTGGCCGATTATTTATGGTTACGGTGGTCCTGATCAGCTTCACGTAGATCATCATGCATTAGCTTTCAATCCGACAAATCCCTCTTTTATAATTAATGGGAATGATGGTGGAATGAATATTTCTACTGATGGGGGCGCTAGTTGGTCCAATCCGGTTCATATTCCTGCTACACAATTTTATGAAATTGGTCTTGATGCGAGTAATCCTCTTGCATACTATGGCGGAACACAGGATAACGGTACAAACAGAACTCTCGATGGAGGAATTGATAACTGGCAGCACATTTATGGCGGAGATGGATTTTATGTAATAGTTGATTTTAATAATTCTAATATTATTTATGCTGAATCACAAAATGGAGGTCTGGGAAAATCGACTGATGGTGGTAATAATTTTTTCTCAGCTACGAACGGAATAAATAGTAATGAACCTACTAACTGGAGTACTCCGGTTGTGATGGATCCGAATAACAATAATATTCTTTACTACGGTACAAACTATTTATACAGAACTACTAACGGTGCAAGCAATTGGGTTAAGATAAGTCCACAGCTTACAGATTGGGTTCAGGGCAGAAGATTAGGTACGTTAACTACGATGGCTATAGCACCAACTAACTCAAATGTAATTTATGTTGGAACAGATGATTCTCACGTTTGGGTTTCTACTGATAACGGAACTAACTGGACTGAAATTTCGGATGGATTACCTGAGCGATGGGTAACTCGTGTTGCAGTTGATCCCACTGATGAAAATATTGTTTATGCAACATTCAACGGATTGAAATGGAGAGATCCACAGCCGCATGTTTTCAGAAGTACAGATAAAGGTACAACCTGGAGCGATATAAGCAGCAATTTACCGGATGCACCAGTTAATGCTTTTGCGGTAGATCCGGTTGAGCCCTCAAGATTGTATCTTGGAAATGATGTTGGTATGTATGTCAGCTTTAATTCAGGTTTGAACTGGTGGGTACTTGGGGAAGGGTTGCCAATTCTTCCAATCGGTGATATAAAAATACATTCAACAACTCGCGAGCTTGTAGCAGGAACCTACGGCAGGTCAATGTATAAAATTGATCTTAACCAGATACCAACAATTGTTGAATCTTCAGAACCAGTTGTCGCAGGATTTATTCTGGAGCAGAATTATCCGAATCCGTTTAATCCTTCAACCAAAATCAAGTATACAATTCCATCTGTCACCCTGAGCGAAGTCGAAGGGTCACTCGTATCGCTAAAAATTTATGACTTACTCGGCAACGAAGTTTCTACGCTTGTGAATGAAGAAAAACCAGCCGGAAGTTATGAAGTTGAGTTCAATGCTGAAGGATTATCAAGCGGAGTATATTTTTATAAATTACAGTTGAATAATTTCACCGACACAAAAAAAATGATTCTCATTCGGTAAACTTTAATAATAAAATTATTTTCAAATAAATTTAGGAAATCTATGATCCAGGAATCTTCCGTTAAATACTGTCTTAGCTGTAACAGATCAGAAAATGAAATTCCATTAGTTACATTAACGTATTCTTCAAAGCCGGCATACATCTGTTCACATTGTCTTCCCATGCTCATTCATCATCCGGAACAATTAATAGGAAGACTGGAAGGCGCGGAAAAGATTCCACCTGCTGAACATAATGATTAATTATTTTAATTTGTTTTATGCGAATTAAAACAAACATAAAATATTTAAAATATCTATCAGCATTTATAATACTGATGCTGTTTGCAGTTACCTGCGATGATCATGGCATTGAACCAAAGCCCGAAACTCCTATAGATAAGGTATCCGGCTTTAGTGGTAGTGTTACTTTTATCGGTGAATGGCCCGATAGCATCAAGCGAGCATTTGTGGTTGTCTTTCAGAATCCACTACTCACTCCCGGGGATTTTACTGTTTTTAATTTGAAATATCTCAGCAGAGAAATTCCGATAGGAGCGGCAGCCTATGAGTATAGTTCACTAGATTCTGCTTTTATTCCTTCTGTACCAGGACCATTTCCTCCGGGGACGTATGCTTACATTGCAGTTGCCCAACAGTCTACAGATGAGCTTTCACTTGCAAGAAAAGATTGGTTCGTATCAGGTATTTATTATACACAAGGTGATACAACACAACCCGGTACGATGCTAATTCCTGACAGTACGTTCGTCGAAAATATTAATATTACAGTTGATTTCAATAATCCTCCACCTCAACCGCCGGGTTATAATTGAAAAAGTGTACAGTAAAATATTTTTCTTACTTGTCACGGTGGAAAATTTTTCTTTTTACTTTTTTATTAATCATCCCTGAAAACATTCCTGCTCAGACATACAGCATTAGCGGGAAGGTAGTTGATTCAAATTCAAATCCAATCCCAGGTGTTAATGTTATAATACTCAATACGAACTATGGCGCTGCTACTGATGGTGAAGGTGTTTATGAAATAACAAATCTACCTGCAAATTTTTATACAATTGAGTTTTCCGCAATCGGTTATGAAAAATTCAGGAAAGAAAATGCTGTTGTAGAAAATAAATCGATCACGCTTGATGTAGTATTAAAGGAAACAGTGATTGAAGCTGAAGAAGTACTTGTAACAGCAGGAAAGTATGCACAGAAAAAATCAGATTTGACAGTAAGTACCGAGGTTATTTCTGGCGAAGAATTTTCCGAGAGAAATTTCAGCAACCTTGAAGATGCAATCAGGTATGTACCTGGTGTTACTATGACCGAAGACCAAATTAGCATTCGAGGTTCAAACGGTTACAGCAGGGGAACAGGTTCGAGAGCTTTGCTTGCCATCGATGGCTTACCATTTTATACAGGTGATTCGGGAGATATTATCTGGGAGATGATTCCAACTCTTGAAATTCAAAAAGTGGAAATCATAAAAGGGGCTTCAAGTTCATTGTACGGTTCGTCAGCCATTGGTGGAGTTATAAATAGCATTACAAGAGATATTTCAGAAAAACCTCTTACAATCTTTAATGGATTTTATGGCGTTTATGACAAGCCATACTACGATGAATGGGATTGGTCAGGTGGAATGAGACCATTTAATGGACTCACATTATCTCACTCGCAGCAAATTGAAAAATTTGGTTTCAATGTTTCTTTAACACGGCTTGAAGAATCAAGTTACAAACAGGATGATGACTTCAAAAAGTATATAGGTTTCCTGAAAGCAGTTTATAATTTCACTCCTGTATCTTCACTCACATTTTTAGCAAACACTTTTAATAAAAGAGCAGGTCAGTTTCTCTACTGGAAAGATTCACGCAATGCTCTTATTCCACCCGATCAAAATCTCGGCGACAGAATAGAAACAAACCGCTACTTGTTTGGCCTGATTTATAAAAGTCTGATCAGCGATAAAATTCTTATGAATATCAAAACCAGTTACTACCGCAACTACTTTAAAGACAATGCAGATATTCCTAATGAATCAACATCAAATCTTTACAGAGGTGAAGTTCAGCTGCATTCAACAATTACAAGTTTTTTGGTTCTAACTGGTGGTGTTGAAGGAACTTTGTCAAATGTTGAATCCAGTCTCTTTGGTGATCCCGATGCTTTTTCTGCCGGAGCTTATTTAGTTGGAGATATCAACTTCAGTTTTCCTCTCATCGCAAGTATCGGCGTGCGATATGATTACAGCAAGCTTGATTCGCTTGAAGGCTCGGGTGCAGTTTCTCCAAAGCTTGGTTTGAATTATAAGTTGTCTAAGAATTTGATTTTAAGATCATCCTTAGGCACCGGATTTAGAGCAGCAACCGTTGCTGAGGCATTTACTTCAACTTCAACAGGTGGAATAACTGTTAAGCCTAATCCAAATATTAAATCAGAATACAACTTAACTTTTGAGTTTGGCATCAATTATACCCTGATTAAATTGTTAAATATTGATGCAGCAGTTTTTCAAAATGAATATTATGATATGATTGAACCAGGAGTTGATCCAACAGACGGATTAGTATTTTTCAGCAATCTTGTCAGAGCAAGAATTCAGGGATTTGAATCAGCCGTGAACTTGAGCGTTATACCAAATCAACTCTCATTCTCATTTAACTACACTTATTTGTGGGCAAGAGATCTTGAAACCGGTCAAGCATTAAGGTATCGTCCTCGTCATATTTTTTATTCTGGACTTGATTTCAGAAAATGGAATTTTGATTTTGGTATCAATTTCCGTTACACAAGCAGAGTTGAAGAAATTGATGAAGAGTTAATTGATCTTGGTGTGGTGGTTGATGGTGATCTGCGCGTACCTGTTTACACAACCGACGTTAATCTTGGTTATAACTTCTTTTCAGTAGGCCTGCCATTGAATCTCTACCTGAATGCAAAAAACATTTTCAACTACAATTATGTTGAGCTTATCGGCAACCTTCGTAAAATAAGAAACTATTCTTTCGGCCTTAATTTAGCTTTTTAATGCTATCCTCAATCCTTTCACTTGCATTTTTCAATCTAAATTTGAAACTTAAGTCCAGGTAAAATCAAACTAAGTTTAATCAAATCAAATAATAATTGAGAGGTGGGTAAATGAAAAAAATAATTACAACTTTCATTCTGCTGTTTTTTATTGGAACAGGATATGCACAGCAGGCAAGTGAATATTTCCCGACACAAACAGGTTTTGAGTGGAAATTCAAACAGACTCCGCTTGATTCCGCAAGTAATCCTATTCCGTCCCTGGCATTTTACAGAATGGATTCTTTTGAATCAGTCGCTAATTATGAAGGCAAGCTCGCTAACATAGTTTTAACAAAATCGGGTCCGCTTCAAACTATTCTTCTTCAGCCGTACTTGGATTCTTTATTTTACAATACCGATGGAACTAACGGCTTTGAATATTTTAGTACAAAAAACATCGAACCATTCCTGATATCATTGGATTCCGCCGGAGTAGCCTCTAACTTTAGCTTTCTTAGCTTTTTCAGATCCCTTCAGGATTGGTATGATGTTTACAGGTTTACAGCAGGCACAAATGAATATACTCTGTTACAAAAAGATACCTCCATTACCATAGGATCAACTGGATATAATTTCAGGTTTAAATATGTCGGTAAAAGACTGCAGGACGAAACAATACAAACAGTTCTTGGAAGTTATAATTGTAAAAAGTTTTTATTACAGTGGAAGATTGCTTATTTGTTAGGTCCAATTGTATTTGACTTACTTGCGACAAAAGATACTATCTGGATTGCCCCGGGCAACTGGATTGTTCAGGATATTATTCCGGGTCAGTACATAGATAATCTTACGATTTTGGGAGTCCCACCATTTACAATTCCTGGCCTTGAAACGAAGCTGACTGATGAGATAGTCGTTTCGATTGCAAATGAGGAAACAATTCCGAGTGCATTTTCTTTAGAACAAAACTATCCCAACCCGTTTAATCCAACTACTAATATCGGATTTCGGATTGCGGATCGTGGATTTGTGAGCTTAAAAGTTTATGATGCGTTAGGGAATGAAGTTACGACTCTTGTGAATGAAGAACTTCAAGCTGGGAAATACGAAGTAGAGTTTAACGTAGCTCAGGTCTCCAGACCTGAGATAACAAGTGGAGTATATTTCTACAAACTAAGTGCTGGTTCTTTTAGTGAAACAAAGAAAATGGTGCTGCTGAAATAAAAAATGACCTCACCCTGTTTCCCTCTCCTTGCTAAGGAGAGGGACTAAGGGAGAGGTTAATCAGCAACTAGTTACTGACTTATCCATACTGAAAAATTTTTTTCACCTCAATCAAACCCCTGTCAATAAACGCTGGCAGGGGTTTTCATTTGCTAATTACAAATCGATTCAATTTGATTTTATGAAAAATTAATTGCACTATTCAACTGTTAATTCTTCTCTACTTTGAGAGGGTAAGAATATTGATTGCTCACTGAACACACTTCTCTACTGACTGCAGACCTTCTCTCCCGAAGCAGACTGCTGATAAATAACTTATTATTAATTATTTCATTAGGAGACTGTTATGAAAAAATTTCTTGCTCTATTATCATTTCTTTTATTCTTACTTTTGATCTGCTGCGGTTGTCAGCAACAGGAAGAAAGAACTTATACAGATTCTGAGGCACAGAAGAATAAAGACAATGCAACAATATTGTGGAATGGCGGTGACCTTGCAATCGTAGATACTCTGTATTCTTCAGATTGTGTTTACCACAGTGCAGATTTTCTTGATGCAAAGGGACCTGAGGAAATTAAGAAGTTTGTTCAATGGGTATACACTTCATATCCGGATTTTGCAGTAACCTTAGATGAACCTTTGAAGTTAAAAGACAGAGTAGTTTTTACATTTAAAGCTACCGGAACTAACGATGGACCATTAGGTGAAAATATGCCGCCAACAGGTAAGAAAATGTCATTCAACGGAGTTAGCATATCAAAGATAGAGAATGGTAAGATCGTCGAAGAATGGGTTTATTATAATCAGTTGCCGTTATATAAACAATTAGGTTATAAAGTTGTTCTTGTAGAAGAAAAACCAGATAAGAAAAAATAAATCAGTTATTACTCATTAGAGAGTGACAGTTCAAAATTATTTGGTAGAAAAAGTCAAATGAAGAAGCGAGTCAATTACTCGCTGAAAAAAAAGTTGAATGTTCAGAGTAACCTTCGAGGTTTACGAACCTCATAAGCATGGCAAACTCGAAGGTTTTGATAGGCAACTGAACACCTTATTAAATAATCATTATTAACAATTCATTTGGAGGTTCTATATGAAAAAGTTACTCGTTCTATTCGTTTTAATTATGCCGTTTTTATTTCTAACAAACATTTACGCCCAGCAGTGGACGGATGAGCAGAAAGATGTTTGGAAAGGAGTTGAAGCATACTGGGAAGTAAGTATGTCAGATAAACCAATGGACTTTCTAAACTACTTTGACGATTCCTACTTTGGATGGTCCTATGATAACGAAACTCCACATACTAAAGCAGATGCTCAAAAGTCGTTAAGTTATTGGACGACAAAAGGGAAAACTGTTTATTATGTAATTACTCCAGCAAGGATTTGGGTGAACGAAAACTTTGCTTATGTCCATTACTATTATGTCCAGGTGAATGAGGGCAAAGATGGTAAACCCATAACTGAAAAGGGACGCTGGACAGATATTTTAATGAAGAAGGGTGATAAGTGGTTAATGATTGGCGACCACGGTGGTGAGATAAAATGAGGAGAACAGTTTTCAGGAATTACTTAAGATAATATTTCAGGAAGAAGAGAACTAAACAAACCAGCAGAACATTTTGTCTCTGGCACCCACATATCTCTCGGAGTAGATATGCCAGAGAGCAACCCGTCAATATTTCTTGTCCCTCGACAGGCAGATTGGCGGGGTTTTTTATTACCTCTCAGAATATATTCCAGCCATTTATCATATAGATTACAATCATAGCGTGGTATATCCTATTTTCAATAATCATATTCAAATATTATCCGGAGATTCAAATGAATAAACAAACACGTTTTCTATTAGTTGGTCTTTTTCTTCTTTCTACATTCTCAATCTCAGCTCAGCAGAATTTAACGCTTCCTGATGCAAGTCAGCACGCAGTTGTAATGCAGCAGGTTGGTATGTGTGAAATCAAAATTGATTATCATCGCCCAGGTGTTAAAGGCAGGGAAGTTTGGGGTAAGCTGGTTCCATTCGATCAGGTGTGGAGAGCAGGAGCGAACGAGAACACAACTATTTCTTTTTCGAAAGAAGTAATAATTGATGGCAAAAAAGTTCCGGCTGGAATTTATGGACTTCATATGATTCCAACAGAAAATGATTGGACTATAATTCTTAACAAAGATCACAGAGCGTGGGGAAGCTTTTTCTATAAGCAAGAAAATGATTTTTTGAGATTTAAAGTAAAACCACAACCATCAGAATTTCAGGAATGGCTGATGTACACTTTCGATGAAGTCACTCCGAATTCAGTTACTGCTTCCCTCAAATGGGAAAAACTTACAGTCCCTTTTAAAATCGAAATAGATCTGCACAAACAAATGCTCGATGAAATGGCAATCCAATTAACAGGCATTCCGGGATTTTTCTGGCAGGGATGGAACCAGGCTGCTAATTACTGTTACGTTAATGGAGTTGAATTGGAAGAAGGATTGGAGTGGGCTGATCGTTCAATCGGAATAAATAAAAATGTTACAAATACGTTTACAAAATCTTTATTGCTGAATGCACTCGGTAAGAAAGAAGAAGCCTCTAAATTAAAAGAAGAAGCATTTACCAATGCTGCAGAAACTGATGTTAACAATCTTGGTTATCAACTTCTCGGAGGTGGAAAAATTGATGATGCAATTGAAGTATTTAAAATGAATACTGAACTATATCCTGATAGCTGGAATGTGTGGGATAGCCTTGCAGAAGGTTATATGAATATAGGAGAGAAACAGCTTGCAATTGATTATTACAAGAAAGCTTTAAGTATGGCTCCTGAAAATCAGCACGCAAGAATTAATGGTGCATTAACACAACTTGATGCTGAATAAAGCTGAATAAATTTCTGGAGTTTGAAGGCAGTCATTCCGGTCTGGTCCGGAATCAGACTGCTTTTTTGATTGACCAGCGAATTTCTTTCACACAAAATTTTCTTCGGTATATAATTATATTTACCGTTGAATGAAAAATTTTCTGATCAATGGATGCGAATAAGAAAAAAGAAGGTAAATTTAATATATCTAAACTGCTGACCCCTTTGATTTTCCCAGTTGTAATATGGATAGTTCACTTGCTTTCTTTGCTTTTTAATGAAGATCTCAGCAAACTCGGCTTGCTGCCGAGAAATTTAGTTGGGCTGCTCGGCATATTTACTTCACCGCTAATCCACGCAGATTTTTCTCATCTTATTTCAAACACAATCCCGCTCATAATACTTGGCTGGATAATTTTTTCGTTTTATCCCAAAGTTTCTTACATGCTTTTTTTGTTTATTTATTTTTTTACAGGATTGCTGGTTTGGATTTTTGCACGACAGGTATTTCATATCGGAGCGAGTGGAGTTGTTTACGGTTTCGTAAGTTTTTTATTTTTCAGCGGAATATTCAGAAGAGATAATACATCAATAGCGCTTGCATTGGTGATTACTTTTCTTTACGGCGGATTAGTCTGGGGAATGATTCCCGGCTGGAAAGGTATTTCGTGGGAGTCGCATCTATTCGGTGCGATAACAGGATTATCAGCCGCATACTTGTTTCGAAAAATTGATCCTCCTTCAAAGAAATATGATTGGGAAGATGAACCGGATGATTTTGACGTGAAAGATCTCGAAGTATCGTACGATCCTGAAAAAAATAAGTTCAACAATTTATAATAAGGAACCTTATGAAAAAAAACGTACCTGAAACAAGGAAATACAGACTTGATATGAATGATAAAATTCTCAATTCAGGCTTTAGAGATTTTAATAAGTTTTTTGCTCTTGATAATAAAGCTTACGTCGAAGGTGCATTACCGGTCAAAATGAAAGAACTGATGGGACTTGTCGGCTCAATGGTTTTACGGTGCAATGATTGTATTTTCTACCACATCGATCGCTCAATATCTGAAGGTGCAACGAAAGAAGAATTACACGAAGCTTTCAACATCGCTTTGATTGTTGGCGGTTCAATTGTCATTCCTCATCTCCGCTATGCGTTTGAAGTGATGGAAGAGATTTACGAGGAGAAAGACAAAGAGTAAGAGTATGATTAAGAGTATGAGTAAGAAGGGGAGAATTCTCATTATCCCTAAAAAAATTGTAACAGCAGACAAAGCAAATTCAATCATTAAAAATCAAGCTGTTGAAATTTTTGATAACAAAATTTCTGCATTTATTCCACTTAATGAAATTCAAAAACAAAATTACGACGAAGTTTATAATGCACACGATCTGACTCTGATTCCGGGATTTATTCAAACTCACGTTCATTTAAGCCAGACACTCTTCAGAGGATTAGCTGATGAGTTGCCGCTTCTTGAATGGCTTCGATTGAAAATCTTTCCTTTTGAAAATGCACATAACGAACAATCACTCCGGATGACGACTAAGCTAAGCATTAACGAACTTCTGATGGGTGGAACTACAACGTTTCTTGATATGGGAACTTTGAGATATGGTGAAGTTGTTCTACAAGAAATGATTAATTCCGGCATACGCGGCTTTTCTGGTAAATGTTTGATTGACATAAATGATCTTTACTCAGATTTCAAATCATCGACAAAAGATGAAATAAAAGATATAACAAATCTTGCACAGAGTTTTCACAATTCAGCAGATGAAAGAGTTAAATATTCATTTTCACCAAGATTTGTTCTTTCTTGCACTCAAAAGCTTTTGAAAGAAACAAAAGAAATAATGAAGGATTTTCCGGGTAGTATTTATCATACTCATTCATCTGAAAGCTTGCAGGAAATTGATGAAGTCAGAAAAAGATTTCACAAAGAAAATATTGAATACTTTAATTCAATCGGAGTTCTTGATGATCATACAGTACTTGCACACTGTGTTCATACTTCAGATAATGAAAGAAAAATGTTAAAAGATAGAAATACAAGAATTGCTCACTGTCCTTCAGCAAATATGAAACTTGGTTCAGGCATTGCACCGATACCTCAATACTTGAAAGAAGGGATTTCAGTTACACTAGGTGCAGATGGTGCGCCGTGCAATAACAATCTCAGCATCTTCAATGAAATGAGATTGGCTTCCTTAATTCAAAAACCCGTCCACGGAGCTGAAGTACTGGATGCTAAAACTATATTCAGTATGGCAACTATTGAAGGAGCCAGAGCCCTGCATCTTGAAAGCGAAGTTGGAAGCATTGAAGTTGGCAAAAAAGCAGATCTTGTTTTGATAGATATTGATTCATACTCCAACTCTTACTCGGATTCTGAGGAATCAGTTTATTCGGATATAGTTTTTTCATCAACAACTGAGAATGTAAGAAGTGTGATGGTTGATGGAAGATGGTTAATAAAGGGAAGAGAGTCTTTGGTGTATGATCAGAAAGAAATTATTTCTAAAGGGAAAGAAGAACTGGCAAAGTTGATGAAAAGGATTTTATGAGAGAGATATTATTCGCCTCAAAAAATGAAGGCAAAGTAAAAGAAGTCAAACACATTCTGAATGGAATAAACGCAAAAATCCTTTCTTTGAATGATATTGGATTCAATGATGAAATACACGAATCCGAATATACATTTGAAGGGAATGCAAAAATTAAAGCTAAGATTATCTACGATAGATATAAGCTTCCAACTATCGCTGATGATTCAGGAATTGTGGCAATGCAGTTGGGTAATGAGCCGGGAGTTTGTTCTGCAAGATATGCCAGCGAAAATGCTACCGATGAACAAAACAATATTAAGCTTATTGAGCGATTAAGTTCATTTCCTGAACCTCACAAAGGAAAGTTCGTCTGTGCAGCGGTCTATTATTTTGGTGCTGATTTTATTGTTGCAATGGGTGAAATTGTCGGAAGTATAATTAAAGAACCTCGCGGCACAAACGGATTTGGTTACGATCCTTTGTTTCTGCCTGATGGATATGATAAAACAACGGCTGAACTTCCACCGGAAATAAAAAATAAAATCAGTCACAGGTTCAGAGCCTTTAATCAATTGAGAAAATACTTGCTGGAGTTATAATTGAACATATATCTGAAAATAACTTTTCTTTTCCTACTCACACTAATGCTTTTAACTGGCTGTGAAGAAGAAACTCCAAACGAACCACAGACACCGGATTATCCTGATTATTATCCTTCAAGCATCGGCTCAACATTTAAATATTCTATGACTGAAAAAGACTCCGCTGGCAATCTTGTTCAAAGCGGAACAAGAAATATTCTTTACTCAGGAACTTTTTTGCTGAACGGAATTAATTACACAACTCAGGAAGATTCACTTGATTTCGGGAGCCAAAGTAATGTTGCGACATATCTTTTCAGAAAAACTGAAACTGCTGTTTTCTATGCAGTTGACACAAGTCAGATTGCTCAATTAATTCCCGATTCACTAAAACAGTATGTTTCATTAAGGGATGAAATGCAGCTTCTTTTTTATCCTTTAACATCAGGAAGCAGCTGGAGTTTGTATAGAATAACTGCTGAAGTCCAGCCTGGTTTTGAAATAAAAATTTTAGATATCATTGCAAAATTTGAAAGTGCTGAACAGATTGCTTTGACAATAGATTCAGTAAGAATTGTATTTCCTTCAAAAAAAGTAAGCTATACTGTGGAGCTTTATACTGAAATTGGTTCACCACCTGAGACTTACAGTGCTTTTATGTGGTATGTGCAGAATGTCGGTTTAGTAAAGTTTGAGGGAAATCAATTTGTGGTAAATGTTGGAGGAGGTGGAATTACTTTCGAGCCTTCTTCAAATATTCTCACTCAGGAATTAATCGGATATAATATTTCCAAGTGATAAATAATCTTAGTGTCTTGGTGGCAAAAAAGACTAAGTAGCCACGAAGACACTAAGACTCAAAGCAATCATTTTTCCGCAATTACAACCTGAACAATTCCAAAAGTCAGCGTATATTTTTTTACTGACTTGAATCCAGCTTCTTTCAACAACTCCACTAGTACAATCTTTTCATCAAATTCTTCAACTGAATCTGGTAAGTATTGATAAGCACTTTTATTTTTAGAAACTATACCGCCTACAAGAGGCAATATTTTCTTGAAGTAAAATTTGTAGAGAGATTTGAAAATTTTATTCTCCGGCATCTGAAATTCAATCACTGTCGCTTTGCCATTTATTTTCAGAGCGCGATGGAAAGACTTGAATCCTTCCTTGATGTCATAAAAATTTCTAACACCAAATGCTACTGTGATATTTGTAAAAGTATTGTCACGGAAGGGCATTTGTTCTGCAGTTGTCTGAATTACTTTGCCATCAATCCAATCACTTTTCTTCTTTAAGAGTCCGAGCATATTGTGAGAGAAATCTGCACCGACAATTTTTCTCACTCCTTGTTTGTAAGCTTCAATTGCAACATCTCCGGTACCGCAGGCAACATCGAGAAAAAAACTTTCGTTGTTGACTTTACTCAGCTTTAATGCTTTTCTTCTCCAGTATTTATCAACTCCGAAGCTCAACAGATGATTTAAGAAATCATATCTGAAAGCAATTGAATCAAAAATATTTTTAACCTTGCTTTTCTTGTCATTCATACAAACATCCAGCCATCCATACAATCACTCGATTTAATACTTTCCATACTCAAACTCCGGCTTACCAATTTTTCTTCTCCACCAGTTGAAGATGTGTTTACCAGACCAAACCGCAAATATCATAAACAGCAATCCGCCAATCAGATCAATTACGTAATGATACCACAGATAAACGGTCGAGAAGATGAGAAGAGTTCCAATTGGTATGAAAAAAAATCTTGATCGGCTTTTTAAACGGAAAGATAGATACATAACTATCAACGTAATCATTGTGTGACCGCTTGGGAAAATATCACGTTGAACAACTTCTGCTGGATTCGGTGTACCGGCAGGAATTGATTCGCCTGTGTTCACAATTTCACGAAGGAAGTTTGTGAGAAAAAGTCCGGGCAAATCCTGATTAATTGTTTCAAAGTTGTGAAGAGTAAACCGTGGACCGATTCCCGGCCAGATAAAATAGCCAAGATATGACAAATAAAATCCATAGATGATAACGAATACAGAAAAATCCATTGCAACAAATCTTTTCTTTTTAAGAAGAAATAAACCCAAAAGAATAGGAAGGAGATAAAACATTCCGTATACAATTTGCAAAATTTCAGTCAGCACTGGAGTTGAAATTTGCCACAGAAAATGAGTCGGATCAGTTCCGAACATCCACCTGTCAATTGCAATGAACATCTGGTCGTGGTCGTAAATCCTGATCGGCTTTATCATAAAATAAAGTTCTTTGAAAGTGATAAGCACGACAGGAACTATGTACCAGTAATGTGCAGCATTCCAGAATTCGTTATCGTATTTTGATTCAAGGTATGCCAACAGGAATCCGATAACGATTATAAAGAGATTAACTGCTATCCATATTGCCCAGGTTTCTATTCTATTGTGATAAATTACATGAATTACAGACAGGATGATGTAGAATGCAATTACAACAACATCGAAAGCTTTAAGATGTTTAACGAATTGTTTAAACTTATCCATTAAGAGTTTTATTAGAGAATTATTTCCGGGTGATGCCAGACGAAAATTTTATTGCGTGTCTTGTAAGGATAACAAAATCATCAACACTCAGATTCTCTGCACGGAGCGAGAGGTCAATACCCGAATTTGAAAAATCAATTTCGTGAAATATACTATTACTCAGGGAATTTTTTAATATTTTTCTTCTATTTCCGAAAGTAGCCTTTACAATTTGGATGAATAATTTTTGCTCTTCTTCAGGATAAATAATTTCTTTGAAGTTAATATGAACCAAAGCTGAAAATACTTTTGGTTTAGGATGAAATACATTAGGCGAAATTTTGAAGCAAAGTTTTGTCTCCGAAAAATATTTGAGCACAACTGCAAGTATTCCGTAATCTTTTGTGCCTCTGTCTGCGGTCATCCGCTTTGCAACTTCAAGCTGAACCATAAATACAGCATCTTTCATCAATTTGTTATTCTGAATCAGCTTGAAAAGAATTGGTGAAGTGATGTTGTATGGAATGTTTCCAACGACCCGAAGTTTTTTCCCATCCTTTTGAAGTTTAGAAAAATCAGTTTCTAAAAAATCTTCATTAAGTAATTCAAGATAAGGAAATTTTTCTTTCAAACTCACAGCAAGTTCATTATCAATTTCAATTGCAATCAGATTTTCAGTCGATGAAATTAATTTTTGAGTTAAAGATCCATAACCGGGACCAATTTCAATTATCAGATCTTCCGGCTGAGGATTTATTTCCCTTACAATTTTGTTAAGAATATTTTCATCCTGCAGAAAGTTCTGCCCGAATCGCTTTTTGGGTTTGTTGTGGATTTTCATTAGGTCAAAAATAAAGAAGTCTTAGTGTATCTTTGTGTTCTCTGTGCCTCTGTGGTAAAAAATCTTTTAATTAACCACAGAGACACAAAGACACAGAGAAGAAATAAATATTCTTTGATAAAACTCAATTTCTCTTTAGTTTTTCCACAACAAAAAAGGATTATTCCCAATGCATAGAGATTCAGTAATCAGCATAGATATGGGCGGGACGAAAGTTCTCGGCTGTGTTGTAAATTCTAAAGAGGGAATAATTGCCAGCGTAAAAAAGCCAACCGATCCAACTGTATCAAGAAAAAAATATGTCCACCAGCTTGCAGAAACTATTTTTGAACTTATTGAAGAAGCTCACGTCAACAGAAAAAAAATAAAAGCTGTCTGCCTCGGTGTGCCCGGATTGGTTAATCCTCATACCGGAGTAATCGGATTGGCCCCCAACCTCGGATTGAAAAATTTTAATATAAAAAAATCTCTCGAAGCTGAAATTCCGTATCCTGTTTTAATTGAGAACGATGTTAATCTCGGAGCACTTGGAATAAAAACTTTTGGCGTTGGAAAGAAAGCAAAGAATATGCTCGCAGTTTTCGTCGGGACAGGAATTGGTGGAGGTTTGATATTTGACGGCAAGATGTACCGCGGTTCTAATTATGTTGCTGGGGAAATAGGACATATGCTCGTTGAGAAGAACGGACCAAAATGCGGCTGCGGAAGAAAAGGATGCTTTGAAGCGATTTCAAGCAGAACAGCTATCGTTAATAAAATTATTAAGGATATTAAATCTGGTAAGCGAAGTAAGCTATCTAAGCTTGTAAAATCGGGTGAGCGGATAAGAAGCAAGTCGCTTTCATCAGCTGTTAAGTCGGGTGATAAAGTTGTACGCAGAAGAATAAAAGAAGGATGTGAAATAATTGGCGGAACACTTGCAGGAATTGCTAATCTTCTTAATCTTGATATGATTGTTCTCGGAGGAGGAATGATTGAAGCGCTGGATTTTTATATGCTTCCTCTGATAAAAAAATCTTATTCCGAACACGTGCTTAATGATTCTTCGAAGGGCTTAAAGATAGTAGCAAGCAAACTTGGAGATGATGCAGCTATATTTGGAGGTATTGCACTTGCAGAAGAGTTTTTGGGTGTGAGGGTTTAGATTTTGTATCGTTCCAATCTTGGTTAGTTTATTATTATTAATTTTTATTCATTAAGATTCATAGACTTATTCTACTAAGTAAAATTCATTTATACTAATTTTTTACTTGATATAACTATAGGACAAAATTGTGTGAATAACAATTAGGTTAAAAAGTCTTATGACTTTACTGTGTTTATTACTATTATTTAAAGCAATTAATAAATTAAAATTAGAATTTTTATGATAAAAGGAATTAAACAGCTTAAAGGTTTGCCACCATACGGACCAATGGCTATTTCATTCCCAAAAGAGTGGGGTAAAAAAGGACAGGAAGGGATGGTAGTTGAGTTCCAAACCGATAAAGAAACTTGGGTCGGAAATTTTAGACAAGGTCTGGGAAAAGTAGATCTTGTGCAATTTCATCCCAATAAATCTAATGCAATCGTTATAGCCGCAGGTGACCTTTGGCTTGTAGATGCAGATCAACATACAGCAGAGAACATCTTGTCTTGGATAAACCAAGCTATTGAAGTTAATAATCCTGAAGGTTGGATATTTTCTTTGCAGGATCTTGCATTTGCTCGGTTTGGTTTAAAAGGAATTATTTGGCGTACTAAACGTCTGTCTTGGGATGGTTTTAAAGATGTTTGTATTGAAAATAATAATCTTGTGGGATATGCATGGGATCTTAGTCAATGGTGTTTCTTTGAAGTTGATCTAGCAACTGGTAACTCAATGGGTGGCGTTTATTATGATGAAGATCCTGAAGTTTTAGAGAGACTACATAAAGAAGCTTTGGAGAAACTAAATAAAAAACGAGAATAGTCAAACTTATGGAAAATACTTCTTTGCATCATGGCTTGGAATGAATCTTAAGAGTGGCTGATAGCGATTAGATTGGTCAAAAATACAATTAAGGTAAATATCGGGATTCAAATGAATTACGATGCTTAATGATTATCTCTATTCTTTACATACATTAATCAAACTCCCTCTCAACCTCCTCCAAACTCAAACTCACTTCTTCCCATTTTTTTACTTTTTCATCGAGAGATAGTTTTAGATTCTGGTGTTTCTCATTTAGCTCTTTAATTTGATTTGGATTGTTATATGAATCCGGATTTATTAGAATCGCATTTATTTTTTCAAGCTCCTGCTCAAGCTGGTGGATTTCCTTTTCAAGCTTCGATGATCTTTCCTTCAAATCCTTTGTCGCTTTGTATCTCTGCTGGCGTTTTTCAGCTTCAATCCGCTTTTGTTCTTTTCGGGAAACAGCATCAATTTGTTGTTCGGTTTTTTTTGGAGCAACTATCGTTGTTTCTTCGTTTCGTTTGTAGAGGTAGTATTCAATATCGCCTTCAAAGATTTTTATTTTACCTGTCCGAATATCCACAACTCTGTTTGCAATCGGTTTGAGAAATTCCACATCGTGAGAGACAAGTATCAGTGAGCCGGAAAAATTAACCAACGCCTGCTGTAAAACTCTTTTGGATGAGTAGTCGAGATGATTTGTCGGCTCATCGAGAATTATAAAGTTGGAAGGGGAGAGTAGAATCTTTGCAAGCGCCAGTCTGCTTTTTTCTCCGCCCGAAAGAACTCCTACTTTTTTGAACACATCATCACCAGTAAACAAAAACGCACCGAGCAAAGTTCTCAATTGTGCAATAGTTTTTTCTGAACCTACTAAATCAAGTGTTTCAAGCAGGTCAAGATCAGGATCGAGAGAATCTGCAACATCTTGCGAATAATAGGAGATGATGTTGTTGTGCCCTGATATTCTTTCGCCTTTATTAATATCTATTTTCCCAGCGATGATTTTGGAAAGAGTAGTTTTGCCTGCACCATTCGGTCCGACAAATGCAATCTTATCACCGCGGTTTACTCTAAAATCTATTCCTTCAAAAAGTTTCATCTCTCCAAATGATTTGTGGATTCCATTCAGTTCAATATTGAAAACTCCACTCGGTGGTGGTTTGGGAAATCTGATATTGACTTTTCCTTCATCATCAGGAATTTCAACCAGTTCAATTTTCTCAAGCTGTTTTATTCTGCTTTGAACCTGTCGTGCTTTTGTAGATTTGTATCTAAACCTTTCAATAAATCTTTGAGTGTCCTTCATTTTTTTTAGCTGATTTTCTCTCTGATTAATCAGCGTCTGGTCGCGTTCTTCTTTGTATTTCAGATAATCATTTAGCTTGCCGTTATATGGATTTATCTTTCGAAGAAAAATTTCCCAGGTGCGATTTGTAGTTAGATTAACAAAATTTTTATCGTGCGAAACAATTATCATTGAACCTTTGAAGCCTTGAATGTAACCAATCAGCCATTGCAGTGAATCGAGATCAAGGTGGTTTGTAGGCTCATCAAACAGAAGAAGATCATTCTGTGCGATGAGGAGCTTTGCCATTGCAATACGCATCTGCCAGCCGCCGGAGAATTCATCGGTCAATCTTCTGAAATCTTTTTCTGCAAAGCCAAGTCCGGTAAGAATTTTCTCAATCTTATATTCAGTACTGTATGACTCAAGCTCTTCTAAACGCAGGTGAACTTCACCGAGCTGATTTACGAGATCGTTTTTCTCGTCATCAGTTAAGGAATGTGATTCAAGCTGACTGATAATATCTTTTTCTTTCTGATGAAGTGATTTAATATCCGAAAGGGCAGTGAAGACTTCATCAATTAAAGTCTTTCCGCGATGTATTACATTATCCTGAGGAAGATAACCAATTGTAATATTTTTTTGTTTGTTGATGGAACCGCTTTCAGGTTCAATTTGTCCAACCAGCATTTTGAGCAATGAAGTTTTGCCGGTTCCGTTTGAACCGACAAGACAAATTTTATCACCCGAACTAATTTTCAGATTAACGTTCTGGAAGAGATATTCCCCGGTGAACTGAAGAGAAATGTTGGAAAAGTCAATCATCTATAAAAATATTTACTGAAAATAGTTGAAACTGTATATATCAAAAATAAAAAGAACTCACTCTAGTCTCTCTCTTAAAAAGAGAGAGACTTATTACCATTAAATCGCTTTATAACAATGATCTGACAGTAAGTTGCTTTGACGTCATAACATTTAATAATCCCTTCTCTTTGGAAGAGAAGGGTAGGGATGAGTTCTAAAACTGGATTTAATAAGAAAATATATTAATTACTCGGAATAATTACTTCTTTGCAGAATAATCTTGAATTTTAGTTGAAAACTTATTCACGCAGCACGGCAACTTTACCAGTTACAATATTGTTTCCTTCCGTATCAAAAGCAACAATGATATACACTCCTGTACTGACCAACTCACCATTATCATTCTTCCCATCCCAGTAAGCGGTTCTTCCGCCGGGTGAAGAAAATTCAGTGATAAGAGTTCCATCAATGGTTAAAATTTTAATGTCTGTATCACGGATTAATCCATCAATAGTTAAAAGATTATTGCCGCTTTTTATTTTATATGGATTTGGATAAACGAAAAGTTCTTCAAAGCTTTCCAGTGGTTTTATATATGGAGTTTCAAATGAAGTTAATCCTTCATCAGTACCGACGTACACGATCCCTTTGTTCTCATCAATTGCAATACTTCTTATTATATTAGAAAGCAAAGCACTGTTCTGTGCTGTGAATGTGGTAATCAGTCGTGAACCATCTGAATTAACAAGAAGAAGACCTTCATTTGTACCAATCCATTTCTGGTTTAGTGGATCAATAGCAATTGCGTTAACCGACTGCTGACGTAAAGTAAAAACACTTGATATCCTGAGAGAAGCACTTCCTGAGGTCGGTACCGCACTGGTATTTGTTATTATGTTTACTCCGAGACTTGTAGCAACCCACACGTCTCCTCTTCTATCAACCGCAACATCACGAATATCATTCGTATTTAATCCATCAACAGTAGTCAGATAATCAGATCTGTCATCAGATGGATCTTCGAAAGTTTTATTTTCGTTGAGATAGAACAAACCCAATCTTGAAGGATCCGCGCAAGTAAACCATTTTGTGTCATAAGGATCTATTGCAAGATTTTCATGTCCGAGTAAAACTCTGTTCTGCGCTGCAGGAATTGTAAAATGATACCAGACACTATCAGGAGTTCTCATTGATAAAGTATTTCTGTCAACTGCCCAATAATTGAGAACCCATAAATTATTTCGAGAGTCTTTTCCAAAGCCTGTGATCACTAAAAAGTCCGGATTCTGTGGTATTCCCTGCATACCTGAATTAGTTCTGTTAAAAAGTTTTTTATTAGCGCCATTTACTTCCAGAAATCCGAAACCCCAGGTTCCTAAATAAGCAGAGTTGCCGTTAGTCCATGAATGGTAAACATCATTGTACGGTAGCTCAGGTGTGTTGGCAGTATTAAAAATTTCCCAGAGTTGCCCGTTATAAGTATAATAACCAACTCCTCTTCCATCCTTGCCGCTTGCAGACCAAAGAGCACTGTTTGCATCAACACTCATTGACGGGAATTGATTAACTGGTGGTGCATTTGGTGAAATAAAATCACCAGCCAGAGCGTTGTTCAGGAACAGAGTACCATTAGTACTTGCACAAACAAATCCGAAATTTTCTTTGTATTTAATTTTTGTAAGAGGCACGATGGAATTGTACAACTCACTAAGAATCTGATTATAATAAAGGTAGATTTTGCTTTGTGCAACGATGAGAATAGAATCACCGCTGATTTGAAAGTCGTTGATATTAATATTGGCGAGATCTGGTATAAAATTGCTCCACGTATTATTTGCAAAACGTGAAAAACCTTTGTCTGTGCTCACGATTAATTCTCCCTGGAATAAGCCGGCCTTCAAAGTTTTATTTGATGGAAGTCCCTGCGCGAGTGAATAAACGTTCCAGGATTCGGGTGCAGATAGATTTAACGCTCCCGGTTTTTGAATTGCAACACCCTGGTCAGTGCAAACATAGAACAAGCCGGACTTGAAAGTATTATTCACTCTTGTATTGGAAGGAAAAGTGCCGAACTTGAAAAAAGTATCAAAGAAGAGAAAGCTGTTTGCATTTATCAAAGAAACGCCAAAGTCGGTCGAAACAATTATTGTATCACCAACCGAAGCAAAATCATTTATCCTTTTATTTATTTGATTTGAGTTGTAAATATCGAGAATCACTTCAAGACCGTTATTGCTGGTGTTATAGACATCAATTATGCCCTCAATACTGCCGAACCACGTTCTTCCAGAATTATCTACGATCACGGATGTAAGTGAATTACCTTGAAGTCCATCAGATTTATGAAGTGTTGTAAATTGATTTGAGGTTGATGAGAATTGAAATGCCCCTCCGGTAGCCGCACTCCAAAATACATCAGTACCTATCGTTACATCCTGAACATTTTTTAATGCGGTGTAATTTTTCCAGTTGATGAATTGTTGTGCAGGTGCAGTGGAAAGTAATGTTGATACGATTAACAAAAAAAATAAAATTCTCATTTTCTAGCTCCCAATTGTAAGTTAAGTGTAGAAATTTGCTAACCGTACCTCTTAAAAATTTTTATTAGCGCTTAGTGAAACTTATAAAAAATAATCAGGTTTGAAAGTCTAAAAAATAGCTCCGTACTTACTCAATATTTCGGACAAGTCTTGTACGCATAGTGTCAACTACTTTGGTTGAGGTATAGTATTTACCAAGATTTTCATCATCTTCTCTTTTACCTCCGTGATAATCGGAGCCTCCAGATTCAAGCAGGAAGTATTCGATTACAATTCCTCTATAGAACTTAACCTGTTCTGGTGAATGTGATGGATGTATTACTTCTATTCCATCAACTCCTGCATCTATAAGTTCTTTAATGAGGATTTCAGGCATATTTCCGGGATGAGCAATAAATGACAATCCGCCCGCATCATTTATAATTTTGAATGCACTCTGGGGTGATAGATGAACCTTTCGTTCGTAAGCGGGTGCATGGTTACCGATATATTTATAAAAGGCTTCGAAGAAGGATTTTACCTGTCCTTTGGCAAGCAGAGCCTGAGCAACATGCGGTCTGCCAACAGCTGAGTCCTTGGCAAAAACCAGAACATCATCAATAGAAATATCCAGGCCTAGAATGTTCAACTTATTAACCATTCTGCTTGCACGTTTATGTCTTTCCTCTCTGAAAAAATTCAGATAATGTTCAAGGTCCTTATTATTTGGATCAACAAAATAACCTAAGATATGAACCTCTGTATCACGAATGTCAGTACTAATCTCAACTCCCGGAATAACTTCTATACCGTACTGTGCTGCGTATTCAGTGGCCTTGCCAATTCCGTTAACGCTATCGTGGTCGGTGATGCTGAGTATTTTGATGCCATGACTTTTAGCTTTTTCAATTAATTTTTCCGGAGAGTGATAACCATCGGAATGGAATGTATGCATGTGCAAATCTGTTTTCTCTGTGATCATAGGAGTGCGAATTTATAAGCCGTATAATTCTTTGAATTTTTCGTAATCAACAATTCTTAGTTTGGAGCCTTCAAGTTCAACCAAACCCTTTTTAGCAAATGCGTGTAATGTGCGTGAGATAGTCTCCCTGGAGGTTCCGGCCATATTTGCCAGTTCATGTTGAAAAGGTAATTTCTCTATTTCAACAACACCGTGTTTTATCTTTCCAATATCATCAGCCAATTGAAGAAGTACCGAAGCAACTTTCCCCTCGGCATCTTTAAGCGACAAGGCTTTTATTTTCATTCCCGCTGCTCTAAGTCTTTGTGTCAATTCCTGCAGTAAAGCAATTGAGACTTCGGGATGATCTTCTAAAAGTTTAAGAAAATCATTTCTTTGAATAATTAAAATTTTTGAATCTTCCATTGCAGTGCATGTTGCTGACCTTTCAAGCCCATCGAGTAAAGACATCTCACCAAAAAAATCAGAAGGATTAAGAATTGAAAGTATTACTTCTCTGTCATCATCTTCAGTGCTTATTCTGGAAATTTTAACCTTGCCCGAAATGATTATGAACAAGGCTGAACCAGCCTCTTTTTCAGATAAGATTATTGATTCTTTTGAGAAACTCTGGACTGAGCCAGATCTGGATAGCTGTGCGAGAGTATCATCTTTAAGTTCTGAAAATATCGGGACACTCTTTAAAAATTCAACTTTTTCCAAGCTTTTTACTAATTTTTCTTTAATTGATGACCGCCTAAAATAGGTTTCATTGATTTGAAAATCAAATAAGCAGAATCATAAAATTGTTAAAGCCAACCGTTTTTGTTGATGCTCATACCAATTAATTGCTTTATTTTTAATTGATTTTTAACCAGCCTGTCTCTATGTTTGTATCCTTATTTTTGAACTAAAAACGGAGATTCTTACGACATGGGAATGATGGCTAAAATGAGAAACTTAGCTCCTGTCTTCATTATTACAGTGGGTGCTTTGTTCGTACTTTTTATGGTGATTTCTGATTCGAACGTGCTTGAAGCTTTAGGTGGCAGGACTAACGATGTTGGATCAGTTAATGGTATTGATATTTCTTACCAGGAATTTCAGCTTGCTATTGAGCGGCAAAGAGAGTCCCAAAAGCAGCAGACAGGCAACGATATTCCTGAAGAGCAGTTTGATCAATTCAGAGATCAAGTGTGGGAAACTCTGGTAACTGAAAAATTAATTGAGCAGGAAGTTCAGAGACTTGGTATAACAGTAAGCAATCAGGAAATTAAAGATATAATTCTTGGAGATGAACCTCCGGCATTCCTCAAACAGAACTTTATAGATTCACTCGGCAGATTTAATCGTGAAATGTACGAGGAAGCAATCTTCAATCCTCAAAACGAACAGATACTTTTGCAAGCAGAAGAGATCGTTAAACAAACCAGGTACAGAGAAAAGCTGCAGAGCTTGTTAGAAGCAGGTATTACAATTGGTGAAAATGAGATTATGAGAAAATTTATTGAGCAAAATACTTATATGGATGCACAGTATGCTCTCTTTGCAAATGCACTTTTCCCCGATTCAGTTTTAAATATTACTGAAAATGACTTGAGAAATTATTATGAAGCGAATCCTGATAAGTTTAAAGTTAATGCACAAAGAAAGCTGAGTTTTGTCTTTTTCAGGAATGAACCATCAAACGCAGATAGTATGTTAGTTATAAAGAATCTGGAAAATGTTAAACAGATGGCAGAAAATGACACTTCCGATTTTAAATATTTTGTAGATATTTATTCAGAAGTACCATATTCAGTTGATACATTTACGGTATCTGAATTATCGAATGAAGCAATAACAGCACTTAAGGGCGCTAATAAAGGTTCAATCGTTGGTCCGGTTCCTTCAACAAGAGGTGGATATGATTTATATCATCTTCTAAATATTATTCCAACATCTGATAAGTCAGTTAAAGCCTCGCATATATTAGTTTCACAGATGGGTGATGACGCTGCAAACCTTACTGAGGCTAATCGTATATATGATGAATTAAAGAACGGAGCTGACTTTGCTCAAGCGGCACAAAATTATTCCAAAGATCCCGGCTCTGCAAAAATGGGTGGAAATCTTGGTTGGTTTGGTAAAGGTATGATGGTTAAAGAATTTGAAGAAGCTTGTTTTTCAGGTAAAGTTGGAGAAATTCAAAAGCCGATTAAAACTTCTTTTGGCTACCACATTATTCTCGTTACAGATCAAGCTACAAGTAAATACGTTGTTGAAAAAATTAATAATGCTATCCAGGAATCAGCCACAAGCCGTGATGCAAAATTCACTGCAGCCAATGACTTTTCCTTTCTCGCAAAGAAAAATGGATTTGAGAAGGAAGCAGAGTTGATGAGTTACAGCACACAGCAAAGCGGTAGTTTTACCCTGAAGAGCACTTCAATTCCGGGACTGGGTGCAAATAAAAGATTAATTTCTTTTGCTTTTGAAAATAGTCTCAATGAAATAAGTGAAGTTCATAAATTACCTGGTGGATATGTTGTTGCAAAAATAACTGAAGTTATACCTGATGGACTCGAAAAATTTGAAGATAATCAGCCTAAGGTTAGGCAATTGCTTGTCGTCGAGAAACAATATGAAAAAGCCCGTGAACTTGCAACTGAAGTGATGAAAAAAGCTGGCAACGATTTGAACAAAGTTAACCAGATTGATTCAAGAATTCAGGTTGGAACCACCGGCAGATTTAATTCGACCACATCTATTCCAACAATCGGAAAAGATAATGCCTTTATATTTACTGCACTCAGAATGAAACCCGGTGAAATTTCTGAACCCGTCAAAGGTTTGAGGGGTTATTATATATTTCAACTTACAGAAAAAACTCCTTTCGATTCTACTGCTTATCAAGCCCAAGCTGGCACGCTAAGAAATAACTTAATTCAAGAAAAGAAAACAGCTTCATTGAATGCCTGGCTGGCTGAGATTAAAGAACAGGCAGATATAGTTGATAACAGGCACATGTTTTACGGCTATTAGATTTATAATTCTTTTATTGCCCCCTTTTCATAATAAAGGTATGAAACGGGGGTTTTCTTTTTTAAAGAATTTTAGACAAGTTCCCAAAGAATTAAATATCAATCGATAAATGTTTAAAATTTTTTTAATTACAATATTCCCCATTTTATTCTCTGCTGAATGCTTTGCACAATTCAGTTCGGGAAATATTGGTATTGCTGTGAATGGTGTTTATACAACCTCTGCGGAAATATATCTAAATCCCAATTCTTCAAACTCAGAAATCAGAAATAAATCATTTACTCTGGAAAATATTTGGAATCCCGGAATAGATATCAGATACAGGTTTACTAATGAATTTATTCTCGGTCTGAATGTAGAGTATATAAAAAAATCGGCTTTTGCTCCTAACCTTACAGCTTTCATTGGTAATCAGGTTTTTGTTTTTGAAGTTGAAGATGGACTAAGCGCCATTCCAATAGAACTAACTGCTCACTATTACTTTCCGTTCTCTACCGATGATTTCAAATTTATGATGGGAGGGGGACTCGGTTACTACGTTGGCGAATTTGTAAGAAAATTCCAGGATATCGAGCTCGAAATAGCTCAAAGAAAATTTGCCCTTGGTTTCCATGTCTCTGCTTCAATGGACTACATTATTTTCGAAAATCTTGGAGCGCGTTTCGAAATGAAATTTAGAAATCCTCAGTACACTATAACAAGTAAATACTCGAAGACTAAAGTGGAGATTGAAGGTTTTGATGAACCAATTACTCTTCTTGAATCTCCCTTCGATACTAAAGTAGATATTGATGGATTGACTTTTATTTTCGGGCTTGTCATTAACATCTGAAAAGTACCGCTCTCAACTCTGCTTTCTTTAATATATAACCCTGAAATTTCAAAAGGGAATTCTAAACCTCATCAACAATATAAAATTAGTGTATTTATAGTGAAAAAGTTTTTTATAAAATCTAATGTAATGTATTTAGATTATCGGTAGCTGATTCTATTCCTATGCATGAAAGAAAGTGATTGCTCGTTTAATTTTTCAACTGAAATTTTTGGGTTCAATAAATAAAACATATTTTTGACCTGCAATCTTATGAAGAAAAAAATCTATTACCTTACAGGATTTATGTCTGCCGGAAAAAGTACTATTGGACCTATTTTGGCAAATACTCTCGGCTGGAATTTTTATGATCTTGATAAAGAAGTCGAGAAAAATGAAAGAATGAAGGTAGTTGAAATCTTCGAACAGAAAGGGGAAGATTATTTCCGAAAGTCAGAAACAGTTTTGCTGGAGCAGCTATCTCAGGATAATGAGTCAATTATTTCACTCGGAGGTGGTGCCATAGCATCGGATATAAACTTTGGAATTATCAAATCAACCGGTAAAATTATTTATTTAAAGTCTTCACCGGAAATGGCTTATAAGAGACTAAGATTTAAAAGGGATCGTCCCGCATTTGTATTTGAAGGAGAAGAAGTTCCTTCTAAAGAAGAATTTCTTGAAAGAATTAATGAACTTTTGGATTCAAGGAAGACGTATTATGAGCAAGCTGATTTTGTGATTGATACTGATAATCAAACTGTTGGAAAAACAGTTGACATTATTGCAAAATTTATAATTAAGGATTCACTAAAGGACTGATCGCACATTTTGAAAAAAATAAAAGTGAATACTGCTTCTAATAATTATCCGGTTTATATCGGTAGTAATATTTTTAATGATTTACCTGAATTCATCAGGAAGTATCGTCTTCCTAAACGCGTTTTCGTTATTCTAGATAAAAATGTCGAGCGGATTCACGGTTCATATATTAAAAAAATAATTAATGAATTTGCTGTTAAGAAATGTTTCGTTGTCTTGCCTGCATCGGAAAGAATAAAATCTTTCAAAACTCTCCTGCAGATATTCACCAGATTGTATGAGGAAAAATTCGGCAGGGATACACTACTAATTGCAATTGGTGGCGGAACTATCGGCGATGTTGCAGGTTTTGCTGCTTCGACTTATATGAGAGGAATACCACTGCTTCAAATTCCTACAACTTTACTATCAGCCGTTGATAGCTCAATCGGTGGGAAAACAGGGATTAATTTTAATGAGGCAAAAAATCTAATCGGTACTTTTTATCATCCTGCTTTAGTTTTAATCGATACAAACTTTTTAAAATCTCTACCCCCAAATGAATTGATTTCTGGTTTTGGTGAAATAATAAAATACTCTTATCTGACTGATGGTGATTTGTACTCAACTCTACTTTCTGAATATAAATTACTTTTGAGGAAAGATTTGAACTTCCTGGAAAAAATCATTTATGAAAGTGTTAAAATAAAATCTGCAGTTGTGCTGAAGGATGAGCACGAAAAAACAGGCTTAAGGAAAATTCTGAACTTTGGACATACCTTCGCACATGCATTCGAAAGTAACTCTGCTTATAAACTAGCACACGGTAAAGCTGTGATTGCAGGAATAATAAGTGCTTTCTTTCTTTCGTCAGAAATATGTTTGATAAGTGAAAAGCAGCTTAACTATATGCTTGAACTCCCATTAAAATTTAAATCTTCAATTCGGTTGAATAATCTGCATGAAAAAGAGTTGTTGAGGTTAATGGAATACGACAAGAAAAACAGAGAGGGTAAAATCAAATTTGTGCTTATTAAAGATTTTGGTGAAATATTAATCGATATAGATGCAGATCGAAAATTAATTTATAATGCGTTGAAACGAACAAAAAAGATTTTGGTTTAAAAGGGCAACTGCCGGATTGTGAGGGCGAAACCCGGCAGTTTTGTGTGTCATATTTGGAGGGATGCTATGCTTAAACTATTTCGTTTTATATTATTCAACATCGGTGCCACTGGTTTTAGTATTGATTTTCTTAAAGTATTAAGCTATTTAACGCTGCAAATGCAGCTTGTGAAATAATTACCTGTAAAATGGTATTAGAAAACCCAAATAACTCCCTGCTATTGTGAACAAATATGATTGATATTGAAATAACGACAGATCTGGCTGAAAAAATTCTGCTGAAAAAACGTGAACTAAATGCCGTGATTTTAGCTCATTATTATCAGGAATCTGAAATTCAGGATATTGCTGATTTTGTTGGAGACAGCCTTGAGTTAGCAAAAAAAGCTAAAGAGACGGATGCCGATGTTATAGTTTTTGCAGGCGTTCATTTTATGGCTGAAACTGCAAAGATTTTAAATCCGAACAAACTCGTTCTGTTGCCTGATCTTGAAGCCGGATGTTCGCTTGCAGAAGGATGTCCTGCAGATAAGTTCGAAGAATTTCGAAAACAGCATCCCGATCATCTGGCAATAACTTATATAAACTGTACAGCCGAAGTAAAAGCATTGAGCGATATAATCTGCACATCTAGCAGTGCTGAAAAAATTATTAACCAGATTCCAAAAGATCGGCCGATTCTGTTCTCTCCGGATAAAAATCTTGGTAAGTATCTTATAAAAAAAACCGGAAGAGATATGCTTTTATGGGAAAGCTCCTGTATTGTGCATGAACATTTCAGTGAAGAAAAAATAATAAAATTATTGACTGACAATCCAGGAGCAAAGTTAATTGCTCATCCGGAGTGTACGGATACTCTATTAATGTGGGCAAATTATATCGGTTCTACGAGCAGGTTGTTAAAGTTTATTTCTGAAGATGATTCGAATTCCTACATCGTTGCGACTGAAGTTGGAATTATTCACCAAATGAAAAAAGCAGAACCGGGAAAGAATTTTATTCCAGCACCACCTGAAGAAGAAAGCTGTTCCTGTAATGAATGTCCTTATATGAAACTCAACACAATGGAGAAGTTGTATTTATGTATGGAAAATAAATTTCCTGAGATTATTCTTGATTCGATTATTGCGCAGAAAGCATTGATACCTATCAATCGAATGCTAGAGATGAGCTAACAACTTTTCAGAATTATCTTGAATGTTGTTCCTTCACCCGGCATTGAACTTTTAACAAAAATCTTTCCACCGTGGTAACCTTCGATAATTCTTTTAGAAAGACTCAATCCTAATCCCCAGCCTCTTTTCTTTGTGCTGTAACCCGGTCTGAAAACATCTTTCCTTCTCTTCATTTCAATTCCCTTGCCGCTGTCAGTTACTTCAACCTCAACACGTTTCTTAAACTCTTTTACTGATATCTCAATTTTACCGGATGTTCCTTCGATGGCATCGAGAGCATTTTTTATCAGGTTTTCGATAACCCATTCAAACAATTCAGAATTTATTTCTGCACAAGCATTATCATCTCCGGAAATTTTCAGTTCTACCGATTTACCTGTTTGCGGTAGTCGTCTTTCAAAATAAGCAACGACCTGTTTCATTTCTTCAATAACATTCTTTTTAGCTAGCTCAGGTTTGGCACCAATTTTAGAAAACCTGTAGGTGATCTTATTCAATTTTTCAACATCGCTGCTGATCTCCTCAGTAACATCTAAAACTTTATCAGGTTCCTTATAATTAAGTTTTAACATTTCCAGCCAGCCCATAAGACTTGATATCGGAGTTCCGAATTGATGGGCTGTTTCCTTTGCCATTCCAACCCATATATTACTTTGCTCGCTTCTCTTGATACTGCTGAAACTGATATAGCCAATTATTATGAATAATGCTGCTATTGCCAGTTGAATGTAGGGATAATATCGCAGCTGCTTGATATGTTCAGAATCACCATAGTGAATTTTATTTATTATTATTCCTTCATACTTCACTTCGATAGGCGGATGAGTTTCATCCATTTCAGAAATTAATTCTGCTGCAAAAACCTTGAACCGTTCGCTGGTCATATTAGAATCTATTTCAACATTTCTAATATCAGTTTTATTATAAACATTATTCTCAGCATCTGATTGAATTAAAGGAAAGTCAATTGGTTTAATGATATTGTCGAAAAGAAAAGTTATATCAACATCAGGATTGGTTGTGTTTGCCAGATATTCAATTCCTTTAGCATAGAGCTCTACAATTTGTCTTTCTTTTTCCTGAAGCTTCTGAACGAGAGTCTGTGTATAGTAAAGCGTGCCGATTGCAATCAGCACAGCAATTATCAGCAGGATAACTTTAATATTAACTGAAGCGGGTCCGCCGGACATTTTCATATAGCACCTTAAGAAATGAAGTTTTAACTGGGACTAAAATTAGAGAAAAGGAGGGTAAAAAGCAGGGAGAAAAACTGAAGCATTTGGTAATTGCGCATAATTACAGGAAGGTAAATAGGAGGGCGATGAAGGTTTTGGACTCGGCAGATAGTAGATAGTTATCAGTATTTAATTGCTATTTGGAAATTGAGCGTTTTTGCTTTTGTTGAAAATTATATCAAGTTTGAATACGTAATTTTTCTCTACTCCGAGAGAGCAGGAGTTCTGGAGTTGAGTTACCGACAGTTGCTGAAAACTACTCTACGATTACTCTCCCGAAGCAGAAGTTTTGTCATATAAAATCAGGGAGGGTAAAGTATGGCACTTCTTATTTTAAGGAACTTTGTCCCAATCTTCGGAATGAATCTTTGTTCCATCTTCATTTTAGTTTTTCTTCTCTCACCATATTCTGTCTCACAGGATATCACTGGCAATATCGAAGGTCGGATAGTAGATAGTACAGGTACTTCCCTGGTAGGAGTAAACGTTTCTCTACAGAGTAAAAGTTTGCAAGGAAGCCGAGGCACTACCACAAACGAAAAAGGATATTTCCGAATTTTATCCTTACCGGTTGGTGACTTTACGATTAGTGTAAGTGCTGTTGGATTTAGTTTATTGAATCTTGAAAATGTTCAAGTTCTTTTAGGAAAAACTACAAACCTTGGCGAAATTAAATTAATGCATCAGACAATTACTCTGCCTGAAATCACCGTATCCGGAAAGAAACCCGTTATCGATCCTGTATCGACTACTTATGGTGGTAATATTAATTCTGCAAGTTTTGAACAGCTCCCAGTGGACAGGAATTACAGAAATATCGCAACCTTGTTGCCTCAAGCTAACACAAGCTTTTATGGTGATGAAGCGAACATCGGCGGTGCAACAGGATTTGAAAACAAATATTTTGTTGATGGTGTGGAAGTCACAGATCCTTTGATCGGTGCAAACTCAACAAACCTTCCTTACAATTTTATACAGGAGATTGAAGTTAAAACCGGTGGCTATGATGTTGAAAATCGAGCTTCACTTGGTGGATTGATAAATGTAGTAACATATTCAGGTTCTAATGAATTTCATGGTTCTATTTTTGGTTTTTATACAAGTAATAAGTTAGCCGAGAATCAGAAGTATGGTTCACTAGATGTGAATCAAGGCGATTTTACTAATTATGATTTTGGATTTGGTTTAGGTGGACCAATAATTCTTGACAAACTTTGGTTTTACGCGGCCTATAACCCAAATTTTAATAACAGAGATGTTGATGTACCAGGCTTTGGTAATTACGTTGACAAAACTTTAATTAATTCATTCGCAGGAAAGTTGAGCTGGAAAGCACTTGATAATCTGAATTTGAATTTTACTATTACTGGTGATCCAACTCAACGCGATGCAGTTGGTCGTGGTATAAATGTTCCACCGGATAGCTTAGCAAATCCTGATCCATATTTACAAAATATTGTTGAAGGCGGAATTAATTATTCTTTGAGCGGTACTTACTGGATTGGTAAAAATATTTCTTTGCAAGCATTAGTAGCCAGGGTGGATCGCCGCGATACAGGGGAAGGAGCCACTGACGTAGGTAGAAGCGAAGTTTTTTACGTTGATTATTTAAATAATTTTTGGTCAGGTGGAGTAGGGTCTACTTGGGATTCTTACAGGCACAGCACAGTAGGAAGAGTTTCGGCAAATTTTCTTTTGGGAGATCACTTACTAAATGGTGGAGTTGAATACAAAACCAATGGGGTAAATAATATCTATGATTATCGTACTATCGAACGATATGACTCAGTTTATTATGGAGAGGCTATAGGTAAAGGTTGGGGCGAAGTTTCAAACAGAATTCCCTCAGTCTTTGTACAGGATAGCTGGCGAATATTTCCTTCACTTAATGTTACCGCAGGATTAAGGTGGGATGGACATACAATCATTGGTTCTAATGGAGAAGTGGCGCAGACAATTGAGGTTCCATTGCAGCCGCGCATTGGAATTGTTTTTCTCCCAGATGCGGAAGGCACAAATAGAATCTTTGGATCATACGGAAGATTTTCTCAAGAATTCGCATTATTCCAATCAGTAAATTATCATTCAGAAAGCGGTTATGATTACTGGATTCTTTTTGACCATGACCCGCGTGAGGATAACACAGGCGGAGATACTCTTTATAATTTCCGTCATATTATACGACCGGAAGTTGAAGACCTGCAAGCACAATATTATGATGAGTTTAGTGTAGGTTACGAAAGACTTATTGGCTTGGGAATCAAAGCTGGAATTCAGGGAGTTTACAGGACGCTGGGTCAAGGTATTGACGATGTCTGGTTATCCGATGAAAGCAGATATCAGTACGGCAATCCTGGAAGAGGATTTTTATCTGAATGGCCCAAACCGCAAAGAGATTACACTGCGTTGATTCTTTCAATTCAACGAACTGGTGACGAGTATTTTAATTTTCTTGCATCGTATGTCCTTTCAAAAGATTATGGCAATTATGAGGGTCTTTTTGATGCATCTTATCACGGGGCATTCCCAAATGCAAATTCTATGTTTGATGATCTTTCGACTTCAAGAACCAATACAACTGGCTTAGTGCCAAATGACCGAACGCACGTTTTCAAATTTTCGGGATCGTATCGTTTTTCATTCGACTTATCAACAGGAATTAGCTTCATAGCACAAAGCGGCACACCACTGAGCGAATTAGCATACACAGATTTTGGGGTAAAATATCTCTCACCAAGAGGTTCTGCAGGAAGAACGCCGGCTATCTGGGATTTGAATGCTCGTTTGATGTACGAGTTAGATTTATTATCTACATTACAGCCGAGACTGATTCTCGATCTTTTTCATATTGCTGGCCAGCGTAAACCTGTTGATATTGATCAAAGAAAATATTTTGGAGTTGATGAGAACGGCGAACCAATTAATCCAAACCCAACTTACGGTCAGGCATACAGATATCAGCCTTCATTTTCATTGCGGTTGGGAATTGAAGTGGGGTTTTAAGAACGTGTCTAATTCTCTGAAAATATGGGAGCAAAAAAAAATCAGAAGGACTAATATTTCTATTTTTTCATTTCGTCTTTTATTTCTGTTCTTGATATTCCTCTCTTTGCCTGACCAAGTCAGCGCACAAAAATCAAATCTCTCTTTCCAGCATTTCGGTGTTGAACAAGGTATGTCATCAGTAAGTGTTAGTTCTATTTATCAAGACCGTACAGGTTATCTCTGGTTTTTGACTGATGAAGGTCTCGATCGATACGATGGCTATACCTTCACCTCTTATAAATATCCTAAAAAGTCTAAAGTTTTATACTACAACTTACCGGGAACAATCAGTGAAGATAATCAAGGAAATATCTGGTTTGCATCATTCAATGGCGGGCTCGAAAAATTTGATCCTGAAACAATTACATTCAAAAATTACCTGCCGGATCCTCAGCATCCAGCGACCGAATGGGGTAACTGGGTGTTGGAAGTTTATTTTGATAAGCATGATGTAATGTGGATTGGTACAGCATACGGATTTTATAAATACAATGAGGCAAGTGATTCTTTTACACAATTTTTACATAACGAAGATGATCCAAATAGTCTTGGTCATAACTCAGTTAATGGTATTTATGAAGACAAGTCTGGGACACTTTGGTTAGCAACTGGAGGCGGACTTGATAAGTTTGACAGAGAAACAAATAAATTTTATCACTACTGGCATTATCCAAATAATCAGTGGGGTGATCCAAAAACCAGGCAGTATTGGCTTCAGGCAATAATTGAAGATGGGGAAGGTGTTTTATGGATTGGAACAGATGGAGGATTATTAAAATTTGATAAAAATTCAGAAGTCTTCACTTTATACAATAATAATCCAAATACTTCGGTTGGGCTAGCAAGGAATACAATTCTATCGTTGTGTATTGATGGTACGGGTCTTATTTGGCTTGGTACCCAGCATGGAATTGATGTTTTTAATAAAAGCACAAAAACTTTTACTAATTATATTTATAAAGCAAGTAATCCGGAAAGCTTGAGCGCAAACGAGATCTCCGCAATTATCTTAGATAGATCTGGATCAATGTGGATAAGCACGAATTCCCGTGGCGTGAATAAATTAGAAATTCCCTCACCAATATTTGAAAAATACACAAATGATTCCCATTCCTTTGATAAATCAAATTTTAATTTAACTGGTGTTACTGATTTATTTGAAGATAGTGAAGGAATCTTTTGGGTTGGTACTCAGCAAGCATGGGGAATACTTGATTCAAAGTCACATAAAGTAATTTCTAAATATAATTATAATGATTGGGGGATTGGTCACGACATATCAGGGAATAAATTAATTGCCCCAACGGTGGGTGGTCTTTATAAGTCAAATAAAGATGATAAATGGACTTGCTACCTAGACTCTGTAGGCGCGACTTTTTCCGAATTTATTTTTGGATTTTATCAAAGAGATGAAAATTATTTTTGGATTGGTACTTTGGCAGGTGATCTATTTAAATTCTTTACTAAAACAAAAGAGAGAAAATTAATTATTAACATTAAATATCAGATTTGGACTATTTACGAAGACTCTTTCGGGTTAATTTGGTTTGGTGGGTTCTCAAGCAGTCTGCATTGCTATGATCCAAATAAGGATTCGATTAGGGTGTATAATTCGGTCTCTGAAGATTCTTCAACTATAATTGATAATAGTTTTTATTCGTTCTACGAGGATAAAGATAAAACTCTATGGTTAGGATGTGGTACCGGATTAGTAAGGTTTAACCGATCAAAAAATAATTTTTCACGTTTTTATGGCAATGATGGTTTTCTCAGTGAAGGGGTAAAGCAGATAATTGAAGATGATCAAAGCAATTTGTGGATTAGTACATCTAAAGGAGTGACTAGATTCGATCCTCACACAGCAAAGTTTAAAGATTTTTACGCTGCCAATTATTTCCCTGAGATTAAATTATGGAATCAGGTAGGATGTAAGATGAAGGATGGGAAAATATGTTTTGGCGGAAAAAATGGATTTATACGATTTCATCCTGATAGTATTAAAGAAGATACTTTCATACCACCAATTGCGATTACAGCTTTTAAGAAATTTGATAAGTATTCTTCCTTCGGGAAAGAAATTGAGTTAAAGCATGATGATAATTATCTGACTCTTGAATTTGCTGCTTTAAGTTATATAAACAGTGAGGAGAACCAGTACGCTTACCTGATGGAAGGAATAGATAAAGAGTGGGTTTACTGTGGAACGAGACGATTTGCTACTTATCCTAATTTAAATCCCGGTGAATATACCTTTAAAGTAAAAGGCTCAACCTGTAATCGAGTATGGAATGAAGCCGGTACATCACTCAAAATAATTATCCTTCCACCCTGGTGGAAAACGTGGTGGGCTTATCTTTTATATACGATAGTTTTGGTTTCTATATTCGTCGTCTCAACAAGATTTTATTTAAACAGACAGCGGTTGAGACAAAAATTAGTATTAGAATCAGAGCACGCAGAGAAGCTTGAAGAGATTGCTAAGATGAAGTCTGATTTCTTTGCTAACATCTCACACGAATTCCGGACGCCACTAACTTTAATACTAGGACCGGCAGAGAAAATAGAAAAAAATCAGTCAACCAATCCTGTTAAAGACGCCTCAATAATAACCAGAAATTCCAGAAGGCTTTTACAGCTTGTAAATCAACTACTTGATCTTTCCAAACTGGATGCAGGCAAACTAAAGTTAGAAGCTTCGCCTGCAAACATTATTTCATTCATTAAAGGAATAGCACTTTCATTTGAATCTCTTTCGGAAGCCAGAGATGTGATGATCAAGATAAAGTCAGACAAAGAATTTGTAGAAGTCTATTTTGACCGGGAGAAAATGTTTAAGACGTTTTCTAATTTATTATCAAATGCATTCAAGTTCACTCCGGAGAGAGAAAATGTTATTATCAACATTAGTGAAACCTTAAATAACACTGTTGAAATTAGAATAAGGAATACCGGAATTGGAATACCACGAAAAGAACTTCCAAAATTATTTGATCGATTCTACCAGGTTGATTCTTCTCAAATAAAAGAGTATGAAGGGACGGGAATAGGACTAGCCCTGGTTAAAGAGTTGATAGAATTACATCACGGCAGCATAAGTGTAGATAGCAAAGAAAGTAACCCTGAAGAGAAGGAAAAAGGTTGGACAGAATTTACAATCAGTCTGCCGTTGGGAAGAGCACATCTGAAGGATGATGAAATATTAGTAGCAGAGAAAGAGGTACATAAAGAAGTAACTCCGATTGATGATGCTGAATATATGGGCCCAAGAATTTTAGTAGAATCAGAAATGATACCGGATGAAAGTAGAACAACAATACTTGTAGTTGAAGACAATTATGATATGAGGGAGTATATAAAGGAATCTCTTTCTGATACTTATGCAGTTGAAGAAGCAGTGAATGGTGAACAGGGAGTGAGAATGGCAGAGAATATTATTCCGGATTTGATAATCAGTGACCTGATGATGCCTAAGATGGATGGCAATGAACTCACTCGGGTATTGAAGAACGATGAAAGAACCAGCCATATTCCAATCATAATATTAACGGCTAAATCAGGACAGGAAAATAAGATAGAAGGATTACAAACAGGAGCAGATGATTACCTTACGAAACCATTTGATCTTCAGGAGCTCCGGGTAAGAGTAGAAAACCTGATCAACATCAGGAAGAAGCTGCAGGAAAAATTCAGCAAGGGAGAATTTCTATCTAAGCCAGTGGAGAAAAAACTAAAAAGCATAGATGAAAAGTTTCTGGCAAAGGTATTGGAAGTAATAGAAAAACATTTGTCAGAAGAAGAATTTAGTATAGAAGAGTGCAGCAGCGAAGTTGGATTGAGCAGAACACACTTTCACAAAAAACTGAGAGCACTCGTTGGAAAATCACCAAGCCAGTATGTCAGGACAGTAAGATTATTCCGCGCCAAGCAGATGATTGAAGAAGAAAAAGGAAATGTATCAGAGATAGCTTACTCGGTTGGTTTCTCAAGTCCTGCATATTTTTCAAGATGTTTTAAGGAGGAATTTGGCTATCCACCAAGGGACATTATAAGCTAAATTATATCAAGATATCTCTCTTCCTAAAGAGTACTCAACTCTAACTTATCCCCCTAAAATTCAGCAAAATCGAAGCATGATACATAAATGCAAGTCGATGAGACATAACTGCAAGATATTGGCGAAATAGTACAAGTCTTCAATACATAGTTAATAACTCCCCCCACCTCATTCTATTTTATTTGTGGTGCGACTTTAAAAACCATTTTCAATCATTTTTTAAGGAGTGCACCAATGAAAACCCTAATAGTTCTCTTGACAGTTTTGTTACTGTCCCTTCTGACCACACAAATCTTCTCACAAGAAAATGAGATTTTCAGAAGAATGGCAGAGTATTCAGTTCCAGAAAAAATTGATGGACCAGTTTCCAGCGGTCTTCAGGCAGGAACATATTCTGTAGGCAGTGCGGGATCTTTCCCAACACTTGATTCAGCATTTAATAAACTCAGTATTGATGGAGTTGAAGGAGATATAATCCTTGAGTTAATTGATGATTTATATACTGCATCATCCAGTCAGTATGGTTTCAGATTAAATGGACCAATTCCCGGGACAGGAACAAGCAGCAGGGTAACCATCAGACCAGCCGTTGACAAGAATATTACAATTGAAGGAAATGGGCGATCAGTGCTCTGCTTTATAAACACAAGTTATGTGACAATAGATGGAATCGGTTTAACCGGTGCTACTACCCTTAGAATTCATTCTAATAAAAATGCTCAATGGAGTTTTAACGATGGTATTGTGTTCGTAAATAATTCAAAACACAATGTAATAAAGAATATAAATTTTGAATGCGAAGATTATGCAGGTTCAGGATGTGCATTATTATTTGTACATGAGAGTGGACCATTCACTCCTGATAGTAACCTGATTGAAAATAATTTTATTAAAAAAGCCGGCATCGGAATCAGTATAATTTCATATTCATACCGACCTTTCGGAAATATAATTCGCGGAAACAAAATTGGTTCAGAAACTGACAGCCTGATTTCCTGGGGTATCAATTTATTCTTCTGCCAAAGAACCGTTGTTGAATTTAATATTATTCAAAACATTAGAAATAATTCCAGTCTTGTTTATAGTCCCGGTATAGTTTCCGTTGCTGGTATTGGAGAGAAAATAAATAATAACGTGATATTCAATATTCACGTAGATGCTGGCGATACTACAGGCGGGATAGGGATATTATTGAATGGATGCAATGGATATTCTGGCTGCGTTAATTCAGTTTATAACAATATTATCTATGATATTCAAAGCGCCTCAACGCAAACCAGTGCAAAGGTAAGTGGGATAGAATTAAGGAAGCAGAATTATGCAAAGATATATTTTAACTCGGTATATTTATCCGGGAGCGGAGCTAATCAGAAAGGCTCTGCTGCATTGTTTATAAGAAACGATTGTTCAAACGTTACAGTGAATAATAATATTCTAGTTAATAGAAGGGATGAGTCACCATACTGTGCAGCTTCAATTGTTGATTTTTCCAACTCAAACTTTATATCAGACCACAATGATCTTTACTCTGAGACAAATCAATACAATTGCCTTGTGAAAAGAGCGGGCACAAACTATTATACGCTTGCAGATTGGCAGTCAACCGGAAAAGATTTGCACAGTATTAATGAGATGCCGCATTTTATTGAACCATACTTGCATATAGATGAATCTATAGCCACACATCTTGAATCAGGCGGCAAACCGATCGGAGGAATAGTTAATGACTTTGACTATCAGATAAGGAACACGGTAACCCCGGACATTGGTGCAGATGAATTTGATGGGACAGTAATAGTAAATGCAGTTGAAGAATCCGTAACTCTCCCAACAGAATTTGTTCTGAATCAGAATTATCCTAATCCATTTAATCCGACAACCAGTATTCAGTATGCAATAAGCAATAGGCAATTTGTATCACTAAAAGTTTATGATATTCTTGGCATTGAAATAGTAACACTCGTTAATGAGGAAGAACCTGCAGGAAGTTATGAAGTTAACTTTGATGCGAATGGATTGTCAAGTGGAGTTTATTTCTATCAACTCATAGCAGGAGACCCTGAATCAAGTTCAGGACAAGATTTTGTTGAGACTAAGAAGATGGTGTTGCAAAAATAAAGAACACTCCTTAATCCCTCTCCTTTTGTCGCCTCGCTTTGCTTGTCAAAGCGTGTAAGGAGAGGGAAATATAACATGCTTCAAATTTATTTTAGATGAATTGTGAAATATAAAGCCCCAGCTGCTCCGCCTGAGGCGGACAAGAGAAAGCAAGTATCACGGGTGGTTAAATACTAACTTCCTTTTTGCAGCGGAGCTTTAATAAATGGTCAGCCACATTTTTTCTTTAATTATAAGATATAATCTCGAACATATACTTTCACACCAGAAATTCAGTTCGCAAAATCCTGGTTTTTTCTTTACATGATTTGTTACCTCGGCATCTGAGTCAGGAATCAGTTAAATTTGATCATCATTTTCTTATAATTCCGGAAATCAATATGGAAACAGTATTCAATAGTTACTTCTACCCAAAATCAATTTGTGTAGTAGGGGCATCTTCAAAACCGAAATCACTCGGTTATGAATTAACTAAATCAATTAAGCAGTACGGTTATACTGGAAAGCTTTATCTCATCAATCCAAAGTCTGATGAAGTACTGGGTTACAAATGTTATCCGACAATCGAATCTATTACAGAAAAAATTGACCTGGCTATAATTATGGTTCCAAAACAGTTTGTTGAAGATTCAATTAAACAACTAATTGAAAAAGGAACCAGAGCCGTTATTCTTATCACGGCAGGATTTAAAGAAACAGGAAAAGAAGGTGAGCAGGAAGAAAAAAGAATTCTTGAGCTTGTTAAAAAATCTAAAGCAAGATTAGTTGGACCAAACTGTATGGGAATAATTAATTCTCTTTCGGAAATTAAAATGAACGCAACATTTGTAGCGGAAGAACCTTGTAATGGAAAGATGGCTTTCTGTTCACAGAGTGGAGCAATAGGTGCAGCCGTGTTAAATTCATTAAGAGAAACTGATATCAGGTTTTCGCAATTCATCAGTGTTGGCAATAAAGCTGATGTTACCGAAAATGACCTCCTTGAATTCTGGGAGAAGGATAAAAACATTAGTGTAATAACCTACTATCTTGAAAGTTTCGAAGACGGTGAGAACTTCATTAAATATTTTACTGAAGGAAAGATTACCAAGCCAGTTATCATTTTGAAAGGCGGAAAAACTTCCAGCGGAATTAAAGCTGCATCATCACATACAGGAGCTCTTGGCAGCAGTGATAAAGTTGTTGATGCTGTGCTTCATCAATTCGGAATTCTTCGCGCAGATGATTTAAACGATATGTTCAATAGTGCAAAAGGCTTTGAAGATTTTCCGATACCAAATGGAAACAGGGTTGCGGTTGTAACTAATGCAGGCGGGCCGGCAATACTCACAGTTGATACTCTTGAAAAAAATAATTTATCTTTAGCTGAACTAACATCCGGAACCAAATCGAAACTTCGAGAGATTGTCCATCCGCAGGGAAGTGTTAACAATCCGGTTGATCTTCTTCCTGGTGGAACTGCAGAACAATTCAAGCAAGTAAACGAAATTCTGGTTGAAGATAAAAATGTTGATGCAGTAATATCAATATTTGTTGAGCCGGTTATGGTTCCTGCAATGCCTGTGATTGAAGCAATAAATGAGATACAAAGTGGCAAACCAATTTTCCAGGTTGTAATGCCGTTGCCGGAATTCTGGGATAAGTATAGAAAAGAGTCTTCAACGAAAAGATCTCTGTTCCGAAGATCGGAGGATCCTGCTGTCGTAATTGGAAATATGCTAAAGTTCAGTAACAGACCTGATAACAAAAGCAGGTTGATTGAAGAAAATGTAAAAATTGAAGAAATAAAATTCGAAGCCGGTCGTTTTCTATCGCAGGAAGATGTCATTAAAGTTTCAGAATTCTACAATCTACCAATCGTTAAAACCCAATTATTTGGTTATGATGATTTGAAGAAATCAGATTTGCAATATCCAGTTGTGATGAAAGCAGTTGGTGAAAAAATTATTCATAAGTCTGATTTGAAAGGTGTAGTATTAAACATAAGAGACAAAGTTGAGTTGATGAAAACCGCAGACGAAATGATGAAAAATTTTAGGAGTAAAAATCTTGTTATAGAATACTTCCTCATACAACCATACATTCATACAAAGTTTGAACTTCTTGTCGGCGGATTCCGCGACCCTAGTTTCGGTCCGATGGTAATGTTTGGTTCTGGCGGGAAATATGTTGAGTATATTGAAGATACTGTCATTCGCTCAGCTTACCTTACTGATTTTGACATTGAAGAAATGATAAATAATACAAAGATCGGAAAAATTATTCAGGGTGTTCGTGGTGAAGCACCAGCTGACTTAAATAAAATTAAAAGTACGATAAAATCTGTTGCACAAATGATGCTCAATCATAAAGAAATAACTGAATGCGATTTAAATCCACTTGTTGTTACAGAGGATAATAATATCTTTGCGGTAGATGTAAGGATTAAGTGTTGATGTTTTTTCTTAGTTAATTGATTTATATTTTTAAGTAAATAAATGAGGTTAAAATGAAAACAAAAGAAATAATTTTTATAGTTGAGGAATCTTTGGAGGGGGGATATGAAGCCAGAGCAGTTGGAGAATCCATCTTTACTGAAGCAGATAATATTGATGAGTTGAAAAAAAATATTGCAGAAGCAGTTCGATGTCATTTTGATGAGAATAATCTTCCGGCAATTGTCAATTTACGCTTTCAACGTGAAGAAATAATTACATTATGAAAGTGCCTCGTGATATTTCCGCAAACAAGCTTATTAAAATGCTTTCAAAGCTTGGATATTCACAAACACGACAGGTTGGTAGCCATATCCGATTAACTTTAAACAAAGAAAATCAATCTTTTCACATTACCATCCCAAATCATAATCCAATAAAGATAGGGACTTTAAATATTATTCTTAACGACATTAGTGCTCAAGTTAAAATTTCTAAGCAAGAACTGATCGAGAGATTGTAGAATATTTTAATTCGAATACCAATGAAACGCCGTAACTTCATCAAAACAATTTCCGCTGCAACAGTTGCTGCTTCAGTATTACCTGTTAATGCAAATGATGGCAGAATTCTGTCAACAAAAAAACAGACAAAGCCTTCAAGACTTAAGAAAGGCGATACAATCGCTCTCGTTACTCCCGGCAGTTACATTACTGAACAGGAAAAAGAAGAGTCAATCAATAATATTCGAAGTCTCGGTTTCAATGTTGTTTATACAGACAGATTGATGAGGAAGAACGGATACTTTTCAGCAACTGATGAAGAACGTGCTGCTGATCTGAATGAAATGTTCGAAAGAAAAGATGTACACGCAATTATGTGTGCCCGCGGAGGTTATGGCTGCGCAAGAATTTTACCTTATCTTGATTATGATTTGATTGAAGATAATCCTAAAGTTTTGATCGGATTCAGCGATGTTACTGCTCTGCAATACGCAATTTACAAAAACTGCGGACTGATCACATTTCACGGACCTGTATCCATTTCAACATTTAGCAATTTTAGTATAAAAAATTTCGAGAGTGTTTTAGTATATCCAACCTTTGAACTTGAACTTCTGAATTCAACAACAGAAAATAACTATAATCCTTATGGAATAACTGCAATTTCTGGTGGCATTGCAGAAGGAGAATTAGTTGGAGGAAATTTATCAATCATCGTTTCGATGATAGGTACCGAATATGATATTGACTTTTCCGACAAGATCGTTTTTATTGAAGAATTTCTCGAAGAACCCTACCGGGTGGATAGAATGCTCACTCAAATGATTCAAGCAGGGAAGTTTGAAGTTGCAGCGGGAATAGCTCTCGGTGTCTTTAAATTGTGTGAGCCGAATAAATCAAATCCTGCTTTCAGCGGATCTTTTTCACTGATGGAAGTTTTAAAAGATAGGCTTGGAAACCTTGGAATACCTGTTATTTATGGTTTATCGTTCGGACACATCGCGGATAAATTTACACTCCCGTTTGGAGGTAAAGCAGAATTGAATGCAGAAAGTAAAAAATTAAAAATGCTTGAAGCTGCAGTGACTTGACGTCAGAAATCTTTTAGTTGCGCTAAATTTTTCTTCTCACCAATTGCTATTAACTTATTCCCTTCATCAACAATTGTATCTCCCTTTGGATTGTAGACGAAAATTCCTTTTTCATCATTCTGAATAGAAACAATAATAGTGTTGAATTCTGTCCGAATTGGAAGTTCAGCCAAAGTTTTTTTATGCATTTTAGATCCTTTCTTCACAACTATCTCTTCGATTTGAAGATCTAAGTTGCGGTTTGCTGAAACAATCTCTATAAAATCAGCAACTCCTGGTCGTAACAGCAGTGAAGCCATCCTGACTCCTCCTAACTCATAAGGCTTAACAACTCTGTCAGCACCGGCTTTTAATAATTTTGGCTCGGTTTCATCTTCAACTGCTCTTGCCACAACAAAAATTTTTGGATTTAGAAACTTTGCCGAAAGAGTAGCAAAAACATTTTCAGCATCATTTGGTAGAACTGCTATTAAACCTTTTGCTCTTTTCACACCTGCTCTTTCCAGGGTACTATCATGTGAAGCATCTCCATTATCATAAAGGTATCCGATTTCATCCAGCTTTGGATGGTTGGCAGGATTATTTTCAATTACTACAAAAGGTACCTCTTCATGAGTTAATTCCTCACATATATGTGTACCCATTCTACCGTATCCACAAACTATATAATGATTGGTAAGTTTATCAATTTTATTTTGCATTCTTCGCCTCTTGAAGATATTACTTTCAATTAAAATTTGAATTCCAATGCCCCCTATGTATATAACAGTTGCAAAGCTGATTATCACCAGAAAGAGTGTAAAGATTTCTCCCGTTGTAGTCAACGGATGAACTTCCTCATAACCTGTAGTCGTAATTGTGATGATTACCATATATAACGAATCGGCCAGATTCCATCCCTCCAGAAACATATAACCACTGGTTCCGAATATGATTATTATTAGAAGAGCAATGAGAGCATTTCGTAAATGTTTTAGTGCGCCTTGAACCATTTTACAAGTGTTTTTAATTAATCTTTGATTAAAATAATTAAGTTCACCCAGAATTTCTTTCTAAACTAATAATACATTTAATAAATCTTAACTTTATTTTTAAGTAATACTGGATTAGCTTTACGTTGGAATTTAATCGATTTAATAAGGAAAAGAAAAATGTTCATCAAAAAATTATTAACTCTTTTACCAATTATTTTCACAATGCAGGGTTGTCTTGTCTTCCACACTGTTTCTTACGAAGTAAATCTTGATGATCAAAAGTCCGGCACAGTTAATATGAGTATATCTGATATACGTTCAGATGCATTGAATACAACAGAGCTTGAAGAAGATAAGCAGCAATTATTTCATGAATTACTTAAGAGTGATGATTTTGTTAAACAGATGCAGGATGAAGGAAAGTATATTCTCGATCGAAAATTATTCATTTCTGAAGGCAAGCTTAACGGAACAATTAAATATTCTTTTGATGATATTTCAAAAGTTGAAAGTATTGTTTATCAGGAGCCTTTCTATTTCATCACAATTCCGCTTGAAGACAGCATTATTTCAACAAATGGAGAAATAATTGTTTCCGATAACCACAAAAGAATAATGTGGGATAACTCAATCAGGACATTAAAATTTAAAATGTTCAGTGCAGATGTTGAGAGTGGGAGCCTCGTTGAACTAACTAAATATCTCGAAGAAGAATGAAAGAAGATAGTTTTTGGTTTGTTGGTTTTTTGTTTTGGTTCATAAGTCTTCAGTTTTAGTTGAGTAATTAAGTTGTTATCATTAAAATCTATACGGTAAATTGAAAGAAATAATCTTTATTACAATGTACTTAATTGTTACCAACTTGGAACTGAAAAACTAAAACCACCCAACTTAAAGCTAGTAAGCAAAAAAATGTATGTTGAAATAGTATTTCCATTACCATTCAGAAAAGCATTCACTTATCTCGTTCCAAAAGAACTTGAAAAACATGCTAAAGTTGGAGTAAGAGCTGTTGCTCCTTTCGGTAAAAGGACACTCACCGGTTTTATCATCAATAAGCATAAAACATCTTCTCTTAGAGAAGAAATAAAACCTATCACCGATATCATCGATGAACAGCCAATTGTTGATAAAGATGGATTTAAATTTTATGAGTGGCTGGCTGATTATTATCTCTGCTCATTTGGTGAAGCTTTAAAGCTTGCTGTTCCGTATGGTTCTGAAGTTGAATCTAAAAGAAAAATCGTTTCCGATCAAAAAGCTTCTGCACATCTGCTTTTAAAAGAAAAAAACAGATCTTCAACCAGGGGTAAAATTCTCAAAGTACTTTCTGAACGCGAGGAAATCAGCCTTCACCAGCTTCAGAAAATAGTAAAGAAAAAAAATATTTATTCGATCCTTAGAACCTTGCAGGAACACGGAGTAGTAACTTTGTTAGATACGCTTCAGCAGGCCAAGGTTAAAGCAAAGACAGTTAATTATGTCAAGCTGAATAAAACAGTCGGAGAGGTTTACTCGATATTTCCTGAGATCGAAAGACGATCACCAAAGCAAATCAAATTACTGCTTGAACTAGTTAATGCAAAAGGTAAAGGACTTCCTGTTGCCGAGCTTCTTCATAAAACATCATCCTCCAAATCTTCACTTGATTCTTTAGCTGCAAAGGGAGTTGTAAAATTATACGAGCAGGAAATTGACAGAAGATATGTTGAGCATTACAAAGAAGAACAGACAAAGTTTGCTCTTTCAGAAAAGCAAATAGAAGTAATTGATGAAGTATCAAAATCCATTGGGGATGAAAGTTTCAGAACTTATTTACTTCACGGAGTCACAGGAAGCGGAAAAACTCAGGTCTATATTGAACTTACCAAGAAGGCAATCGATCAAAAAAAAACTATACTGATACTTGTTCCAGAAATTTCTCTCACACCGCAAATTACTTCCCGATTCTTTAATGTGTTTGGAGATGAAGTAACTGTAATTCACAGCCGGATGTCTCCCGGTGAACGATATGATTCATGGCGAAGAATTTCTAAAGGGAAATCGAATGTTGTTATCGGTGCAAGATCTGCTTTGTTTGCACCTTTGAAAAATATTGGACTAATAGTTATTGATGAAGAGCACGATGCCAGCTATAAGCAGGCTGATATGATCCCTAAATATAACGCCCGTGATTCTGCAATCATGCTCGGCAGCATTGTAAATTGTCCTGTTTTATTAGGTTCGGCGACGCCTTCCATTGAAAGTATGTACAATGCCAAAACCGGAAAGTTTAAACTCCTTGAACTTCCTGAGAGAATAGACAATGCAAAACTTCCTGTGATAACTCTGGTTGATGTGAACAGGGAAAGAAAAAAACAGCGGATGGAAAATATTTTTTCTAAAGTATTGCTCGATAAAATCGAAAGTAGATTAAGAAAAAGTGAAGCTGTAATCATTCTTCAGAATAGGAGAGGATTTTCAACTCAAATATATTGTACAGATTGCGGTGAAGTTGAGCTTTGCGATAATTGTTCTGTGCCGATGGTCTTTCACATAAATAAAAACATAATCGAATGCCATTATTGCGGACTAATAAAAGATGTCCCTGGTGCCTGCACACATTGCGGTTCAATTCAAATAAAATATTTTGGAACCGGCACGGAAAGAGTTGAAGATGAGCTTGAGTTTTATTTTCCAAGTGTGAAGATGAGCAGAATAGATTCCGATTCAATTACAAAAAAATCTGCACTGAGCAGATTACTTTTATCCTTTGGTGCCGGAGAGATTGATATTTTGGTTGGAACACAAATGGTTTCTAAAGGATTAGATTTTTCTCGTGTCACTTTGGTAGGAGTAATTTCTGCTGAAACAACATTGTGGCTTCCGGATTTCCGTGCCGATGAACGAACTTTTCAGCTGCTGACACAGGTTTCCGGAAGAGCAGGACGAAGCAAAAATCCCGGCGAGGTGATTATTCAGACACTAAATGAAAAACATTTTGCCTTGCAGATGGTTGTCAACAGCAACTACAAAGGTTTCTATGAAAAGGAGATTCTAGACAGAGAAAAAATGGGTTTCCCTCCGTTCACAAGAATTGCATTGATTGAGGCAAAGGATCAATCGAATGAAAAAGCCAAAGGTGCAATAACAGGCTTTCATTCTGAACTGAAAAAATTTAGTAAGTGGTTAAAAATATCATCTCCAACTCCCGCTATAATATCGAGACTTAAAGGACAGTATCGGTATCAGATATTAATTAAGTCCTCTAAAGAAACCGATCCCGGCGGAAAGATTATAAGAAAGGCAATTCTGGATTCTTATGTTGAATTTAATCGCAAATCACGATACAAAGATGTGCGGATGAGTTACGATGTTGATCCACAGAGTGTGATTTAGTGATTTAACAAGAGAAAGAGAACAAGTGAGACTCACTTCAAAAGTGAGTCTCACATTCATAGTCTCAGCAAAGAGAATTACTGTATAAATGCCTGCAGGAATGGAACAGCCTGTGCAAGCTGGAATAAAATAAACCCTCCGATTAGCCATAAACCAATCACAAGAGCATAGTATTTACCTGTTGATTCAGACTTAAACATTTTTGCAAATCCAATTGCGAGAATTATGTATGCCCATATACTTATTGGATCAACTTTAGCCAGCAACCAGCCAGTTAATGTTGTTTTATCACTACCCATCAACGATGCAAGACTAGTATCCATAGTAGCTTTACCCAACATCATTGTTAGAATTCCTGCAATAATAATCTGAAAAATGCTGATATAGGTTGTCAATCCATTCGCAACAAGAGCAGATGTAAAAGTTCCTTCACCTTTAAGCAGAAATTTTATGAATAGATAATAAATACCAACCAGAATAATGAAAATTATGAATCCAAAGATTAATGTTGACACAATTGAAATCACCCAGCCAATAGGTCCCTGCATAAATTCCATTTGCTGATCAATTGCATCAATAGCTTCATCGCCTTGTTCTCTTGTCATCGTTCCACTTTCAACCATTTTTTCAATTCGTTCAATGCCTTGTTTTTTTGCTTCGAAGTAAACTTCTTTATTTGTCATTGCTAGAATTCTAATCAGAGCAATAACGATGAAAAATATAACGACAGGAATTACCCAGTCTTTATGCTTGGGTGTAAACCTTGAAGTCTGATAGAACATATTGGCTGGTTCAGTGAAAACTCCGATCATTTTATCGGAGTGACTTAATTCCCCGGCTTCCTGTTCTGATGAATTGGTCGTTTCGTTAAGATCCATAATATGCCTCACTAATTATTTGAAATTCTAGAAGAAAAATATCCTTACTTATTGTCAAAGGCAATAATTATTTGGTAATCGGTTATTCGAAATGGCTAGAGGTACCAAATAACTAATTTCTCAGGGAAATCAGTTTTTTAGTGTATCGTGGATGAAAAATTAAGTAAAGTCTATTTTCATTTAGTAAATTTGGATTATAAATAATCACCAACCTTTTTTGAGAAATGAAATGAAACCAAAAACAATCATCGAACCGTTCAAAATAAAATCTGTTGAACCAATCAGATTCACTACACGTGACGAAAGACAAAAAATTTTACTTGATGCAGGATATAATCCATTTATGATCCATGCGGATGATGTGCTTATCGATCTTCTTACGGACAGTGGAACTTCCGCGATGAGTGCAAAACAATGGGCAGGAATCATGGAAGGCGATGAAGCTTATGCCGGTTCAAAAAGTTTTTACCGCTTTGAAGATGCCGTTAAAAAAATAACTCATATGAAATTTATCATCCCGACTCACCAGGGAAGAGCAGCCGAGAAAATATTATTCTCAATTGTTGGAGGTCCAGGAAAATATTTTCCTAACAACACACACTTCGATACAACAAGAGCAAATATTGAATTTACAGGGGCTGAAGCGGAAGATCTGTTAAATGAAATCGGTAAGCATCCTGAACAAAGAGCAGACTTCAAAGGCAATATGGATATTGAAAAACTTGAAGCATTCATAAAAGAAAAAGGTGTGGAGAATATTCCTTTGTGTATGATGACAGTAACCAATAATTCAGGTGGCGGTCAACCGGTTTCAATGCAAAACATTCGTGATGTAAAATCTGTTTGCAAGAAATATGGGATTCCACTTTTCCTCGATGCCTGTAGATTCGCTGAGAATGCTTATTTCATAAAGAAAAGAGAAAAAGGTTACGCTGACAAATCAGTTCTGGAAATTGCACAGGAAATGTTTTCGTATGCCGATGGTGCAACTATGAGCGCCAAAAAAGATGCATTGGTTAACATTGGTGGATTCCTTGCACTGAATGATGAAAATCTTGCTATGCAATGCAGAAACCTGCTTATAGTTACAGAAGGATTTCCAACATATGGTGGATTAGCTGGAAGAGATCTGGAAGCAGTCGCGCAGGGACTGGAAGAAGTTGTTGATGAACATTATCTTGAATACAGGATCCGCAGCGTTGAGTATCTCGGTGAAAGACTTGTAGCTGCTGGCGTTCCAATTATTGAACCGCCGGGCGGTCATGCAATATATATTGATGCTAAAAGATTTTTACCGAATATTCCTGCTGATCAATATCCGGGTCAATCAATTGTTTGTGAGTTGTATCTGGAAGGTGGAATCCGTGCTGTCGAAATAGGAAGTGTAATGTTCGGTAAAACTGATAAGAACGGAAAGTTCATACCCTCGATGATGGAGTTAGTCCGTCTAGCAATACCTAGAAGAGTTTATACACAAAGTCACGTTGATTACCTGATTGAAATTAT
>JACZKK010000208.1 GCA_014860115.1 Ignavibacteriaceae bacterium | reverse complement strand
TTAGGGAAGTTTCTTGATGTACCTTTGCATAAATATCTTGGTATTAATAAAAGAGATAATATTTACTCCTTATATACAATTGGTATTTCTGATTCACTGAAAATAAAGCAAAAAGTTGAAGATGCATCAGAATTTAAATTTCTGAAAATAAAACTTGGATCTAAAAATGATAAGGAAATTATTTTAAAACTTCGAGAGTTAACAGATAAGCATCTATTTATAGATGTCAATCAGGGTTGGTCAGATAAATATTTTGCTCTCGATATGATTGGTTGGCTTGCTGAGCAAAATGTCATGTTAATTGAACAGCCGTTACCCAAAGAAAATTTTGAAGATGTAAATTGGTTAAATGAAAGAAGTCCTCTTCCAATAATTGCTGATGAAGCAGTTCAAACAATAAACGATTTAAGAAATATTAAGCACCTTTATAGTGGTGTCAATATCAAGCTAATGAAAGCCGGGGGAATAAGGCAAGCATACAGGATGATGCAGAATGCGAAAGAGTTAAATCTAAAAATCATGCTTGGATGTATGACTGAAACTTCCTGTGCAATTACTGCAGCTTCTCATTTAGCACCTTTAGCTGATTGGGTGGATCTGGATGGTGCAGAATTGATATCAAATGATTTGTTCGCCGGAATGAAAATAAAAGATGGTGCACTAAATATTCCCAATTTGCCCGGATTAGGTGTGGAAAAAATCACAAAATGAAAATAATGGGATAAAAAGTGGAATTTATTATTAAGTAAAAATGTTTAGATTTCAGTTGCTAAAAATTAACAATTGAGGAAAATCAATGGCAAAAAATTATGTATCGAATAAGGATGAAACCGTAAGAATGTTTGAAAGTGATTTTATGGAGTTTTTCTCCAGAGTTCACTACACAGTACCTCTGTACGTTTATGTCCCGGTCATTCTTGTTTTAATGTATTTATCAATTTTCGTTTATAGTATATCAGCATTAAATATCTTTGTTTTGTTTATTGGTGGAATTGCTGCCTGGACATTAGCAGAATATTTGTTACATAGATTTGTTTTCCATTTTAAAGCTACAAGCGAATTTGGTAAAAAGATACATTTTATGTTTCATGGTGTGCATCATGATTATCCAAGCGATTCGAAACGATTAGTTATGCCTCCATCCGTAAGCATTCCTCTTGCATTGCTCTTCTTCTTTTTATTTAGATTAATTTTTGGTGAGTCGCTAATGATGCCCTTCTTCTCAGGGTTTATAGCAGGTTATCTTTTTTATGACATATCTCATTACGCCATCCATCATTTCAATATGCACAGTAAATTCTGGCTGGCAATCAAGAATCACCATATGCTTCATCACTATCAGGATGAATACAAAGGTTACGGTGTAAGTTCACCTTTCTGGGATTTGGTATTCGGAACTAGCTTCGGTAAAAAGAAAAGCTAGTCAAGGTTTTCTGAAAATAAAATGAAGGGGAAACAGACAAAACTTTTGGTCGTGGAAGACAATAAGGAAACTCAACTTCTTATTAAAGTAGCTCTTCGTGACGACTTCGATGTTCGAATTACAGATAGTGCAGATGATGCTATGTTGCTGCTTTCAGAAAACAGTTTTGGACTTGTATTATTGGATCTGAATTTGAATGGGCAGGGAAATGGAAAAAGTATCCTAAAAAATATTCGTGAAGAAATGCATAATTCAGAACTCACAGTTGTTATTACCACTGCATATGACTTGAGTTCTGAGGATAAAAAATATTTCGAAGTAAATGCTAATGGATTTGTGCAAAAACCTTTTGATAAAAAAATTCTTCTTAACTCAATAAAACAAGCCTTAGTTAAAAACTAATTCTGCTCGATTACCGCTCTCAGTTAAATTCATTACAGGAATTCCCTAAGTGTAATTGTAATCTTGTAACTTCGTTCACCAATCTAAAAAGCACTCTAAATTGTGCTCAAAATAATTAAAAAATGGACAATTTTATTGTTGCAATATAGTACATAGCTATTTTTCTTGTCTCTCTTTAGTGCAAGTAAAATGGGTTAAAAGTCGATTTAGCATCTAATCAAAAAAAGACTTCACGGCATAATTATTGGCAATATCGATTAAACTATTTTAAGGGCAATGAACACTAATTTACAAGTGATCCCTTCCGGAAATCCGCTTGTTGATTTATCTTGGGGAGGATTTTATAGGGGCGGTACGTATTTTCTTTTAGGTCCAAGAAAATCTGGAAGAACAATCTTTGCACTCCAGTACATCCTGGAAGCTGTGAACAAAAAGGAGACTTGTCTCTATTTTTCCAGTTTTCGACCCAGGGATTTGATGATTAATGCTGCAACTATTGATGTAGATTTGCAGCATTTTATAACTCAGAACCAGTTTATTTTAGTGCGTGTTACACCTGCTAAAAATATTGAATATGCGAAAGATCCGGATTCTTATATGGTTGAGTATATCAAGGATATAAAGTCAGTTATTGATCAATACAATCCAAGCAGAATTGTATTTGATGAATTAACTCCTTTTGTAGGGTTTAAAGATTTAGGACTTCTCAAAGATACTTTCCTCGAAACCATAGACTATATTGAAGAAAAAGGAATAACGAGTTTATTTATTTTAAGCGAGCCTGTAACTCAGTCAGCTAACAAAATTGTTTCTTCACTGTTAAGCCTTTCAACCGGTCACATTGTTTTAGAAAAAGAGGAAGGTTTAATTAATAAAAATAATCCCGGCAAGATTAAGATCACTCCTAATGTTGGACACGTTGAAGGTGAGTTTGCCTGCAATTACTATATTGAACCTGATAAAGGGATACAGGTTGATTATTTACCCGAAATATCTGTTCGGGAAATTTCTTCGGTTGATGATAGAAGAAGTTCTTATTTATCTCTTACTGACATTTCACAAGCTCAGACAAACATTGCTCCTCTTAGTTATTACTCAGTAGAAGATTTTAAATTATTACTGAATAATCAGATTGCTTATTACAGGGAAACATGCAAGGAGTCAACTCTCGTGGCAGTCAAATTGGATGAGACTGCATTAAATAACAAGTTGATTACAATAGATCAACTTGCAAGCGCTATCAATTTATTTATCGATAAAAAAGATAAAATTTGTATTCTAAAAAATATTGTTCTCATTCTTTTTACAAAAGAAGATAAAGATGCAAATTCATTAGTACCTTTGATTATCAATAATCTTCCGAAGGGCAGCGCACAGTATTTAAATAAAGTAACCAAATTCATTTCTCTATATTCAATTAAGATGGATAAGGGAACACAGAATGCAGAAGACATGTTTAAGCAATTACTTGCTGCAGATATCCCTGATGAAGATAAAATCGGTCTTAATTGAATTTAGATTTCGAACCGTATTTATTTTCATAGCCGGTATATTATTTTTTACCAGTCCTTTCCTTATTTCACAAAGCAAAGACGATTTATTAAAGACTCAAGCTGAAAAGCATATGAGTGCGGGAAAATTTGGAGAAGCAATTAATCTTCTCAATCGATTCATCTCTGCCAATCCACAGGATGCAAATGGATATAATCTGCGTGGTTTATGTTATGAGAGTAGAAAAGATTATGAGAAATCTGTTTATGATTTCAGGTCGGCGGTAAAGCTTGATCAGAAAAATAAAACCTATAACGAAAATCTTGAACGTGTAGTGAATAGCTGGGAAACACTTCTTTATAACAAGATTGTTGGTTTTAAACGTGAAATGAAAATAAATCCCGACAAACCGGATAATTATCTGGAAGTCGGTAAGTGTTTTAAAAATCTCGGCAACTGGTTGGAAGCTGAAAAATGGTATGATGAATATATTAAGAGAGAGAACCTTTCAGCAGATGAATTGATCAGATATACTGAAATTCTTGCGAAGAATAATAACGTTTCTAAGGGCGAACCGCTGCTGAAAAGTTATACTGAAAAAAATCCGAACGATCACAGGTTGTGGTCAAGATATGGTTACTTTACTATGTGGCTAGGTAAAAAGGAAATTGCTATCAGAGCATTTGAAAAAGCGCTTGAGCTTAGACCATATTTTAAGGAAGCTCTGGATGGATACGATCTAGTTCGGGGTAAAGGTTACATTTATACTGTTAACGATACAACATCCCGATTCAATTATGGTTTGCCTGTTTCGACTGGGAAAGGTGAATATCCAATTGATAAATACTACAAGGTTCTCCGCAAAAACCCTAATAATAACGATACACGAATACTACTCATCAACGAGCTAATTAAAAATAACAGATTTGCTGAAGCAGAAGAACAATTAAAAATTCTATCCAACACCGAAGCATATCTGAATAAAGTTGAGGAACTGGAAAAATCTTTAGAGCTCAATAAAATTAAATATTACGATAAGCGTATTTCAATTTTAGAAAAAGAACTTTTAGTTAATCCCCTCGATAAAAAATTAAATCTGGAACTGGCACAGATATTAGCTGCAAAAAAAGAGTATGATTCGTCTCAAGTAGTTCTGGGTAAACTATTAAAAGAATATCCTTCTGATGAAGAAATCCTTTACAAGTCTACCATTATCAGCTTAGCTTCAGGTGATTTAAACACAGCTTATGAAAATGCGGAAATCCTGATAAATAAAAATCCTGATAATAAGAATTATCAGCTTATGTTTGGACAGATTTCAACCTGGTTGAATAAAAATCCAGAGTCAGCAAAAATTTATCTTGAGAAGGTTTTGAGCAAGGAACCATCGAACTATTCCGCACTTTCAACGTTAGCCCTTTTATTGATTCAGAATAATGAGCTTGCTGATGCAGAAAAATATTTGGGAGAACTTTCACAGCTTAATTCCAAAGATCCTGAATATTTAAAGCTTACTTATATGATGGAAGCACAGAAAAAAATAAATGAAGATGCTGAATTATTTAAAATTGCAGAAAGTGCAAGAGAGCACCTGCTCAAAAAAGATTGTGATGAGGCCATAAAGCTATTCAAATTATACCTCGCAGATGAAAAGGCAAAACCAGAAGTAAGAAACGAATTAGCTGAAGCCTATATATGCAAAGGTGATTTTGAGAGTGCAATCAGTATTTATAATAGGCTTCTTCTTGAAAGCCCGGATGATTATTTAAGTGCCAAGCAAAGAGCAAAACTTTTTCTCTGGAATAAAAACTATACAATGGCTTTAGATGAGTTCACAAAATTAAATAGAATTAATCCCGATGATGCTGAAGTATTACTTCTGTTGGGAGACTCTTATGCAGGTTTGAGAGATTTCGACAAAGCAAAAGAAGTCTATGAAGAACTACTCGCAATATCACCATCTTCACCGATGCTAGTAGAAAGGTTAAGCTGGATTGAAGGACCTTCGTACCAAAGTGGATTTCCTGTTTATACAATGCTGACTCCTGATTTTAACTATTTCACGGACAACTTTGGATTTCTTTATTCTACTTACGGTCTGAGGTTTGATTTAGGAATTACAAATTATTTAACTATAGGTGCGTCAGCTTATGGTGGAGTTCTTAATTCGGATTCGCTAACAAATAATATTTCGATTTATAAGGGAAGTCTAATTGGACGGTTTTCCAAAACTGTTTATGCCTCTGCATCGCTTGGCAGCACAATTTTTCCGGATGATAATAATCAACTTTTAGCTGAAGTTACTTTAAAAGCCGAACAGCCGAAGGTCTATTCATTCTCTGCAAATTTTTTTTCGATGGATGCAGCACAAATATTGTATTCGCCAAACCTTGTCAACACAAGATTACGATCAAATTATTTTTTGATGATAGGCGATTATATCGTCAATACCGGCTGGAAGTTCGCTGGCTCCTATGCATTCATCACAGTTTCGGATGATAACAAAGCTAACCGCTTACAATTAAGATTCGGAAAAATATTTGATAAGGTTGTTGGTGTTGGTTATGAGTACTATTATTTCGATGTGAAGAATGAAACTAACTTGTACTGGTCTCCGCAAAATTTTGAGACTCACAGTATCTGGGCTGATTGGGAAATTGTCAATGACGCAACCGCAACAGCTAATATTGGAGGAAGACTTGGTTACATTCCATCTGACGAATTTGTCCTTCGTGAATTTTATGGAATTACAAGTGTGAAACTAACAGATTCATTTACTATCCAGGGAAGGTTAACTTTTACCACAACTGCTCAATCTGGAAAGGGTTATACTTCCACATCATTTGGACTTTCTGCATTCTGGAGTTTTTAATATTTATTATGAATATAAATCAGTCAATAAAAAAGTTAAAATTACATTTCAGAAACGAACCCGTTAATAATGATTTTAACGGCAACGAGTGGAAATTAATCAAGAGAATAATTTTCAGCGGGATCATTTCAATTATTCTATTACTGGTAATTTATTTTACTTTACCACTTACAGTTTTAACAATTTCATCATTGATTGAATATGCAACAATAGTAGCTTTAGTAATATTTTTATTTATTCTTTTAATCCGCTACTTCGGAATACTTTTCTTTTCGTATTTCTACATGAATGAGTATACATTCAAACCAATAAACGGGTTTAAACCATTCGTCTCGATAATTGTCCCGGTTTTCAATGAAGCGCGGGTGCTGCAGAAATCTATCAGTTCATTATTAAATCTTGATTATAAAGATTTTGAAATAATAATAGTAAATGATGGTTCCACAGATGATACCATAAATGTTGCTGAAAAATTTGTTGGTTACCAGAAGGGAAAATATGGCAGCGTAAAGGTTTCACTTATAAATAAACCAAATGGTGGAAAGGCAAGTGCGCTTAATCTTGGAATAAAAGTATCAAAAGCTGAATTTGTTTTGTGTATGGATGGAGATTCTATTCTAACGCCCCTTTCCCTGAAAATGGCAATTCGTCATTTTGTTAATCCTGAAATCGGAGCGGTTGCAGGAAATGTTAAAGTACTCAACAGAAAAAAGTTTTTTACAGATCTGCAAGCTCTGGAATATGTAGAGGGATTAAATATGGCGCGTGGTGCTCAAAGTGCTATTCGATTAGTAAATATTATTCCCGGTCCGATTGGAGTTTTCAGAAGAGCAGCAGTACAAAGTGTTGATTATTATTCAGGTGATACTTTCGCTGAAGATGCAGATATAACTCTGCGTCTAATTTCTCACGGCTGGAAAATTTATTATGAACCTAACTCGATTTCATACACAGAAGCACCTGTAAAACTTCAACAGCTTTTAAAGCAAAGATACAGATGGACGCGCGGTATAATTCAATCCATCAGGAAACATAAAAAGCTAATGCTTAATCCAACTATTAAATTCGGAGATTCATTTATACTCTGGACAATGTTCTATGAAGCATTACTCTGGCCGCCGATGAATATTGCGGCTCACTTGTTTTTTATCTTTGCTGCTTTATTCTTTGGTTTTACATCTCTAATTTTTTATTGGTGGGCTGCTCTGGCACTTCTTGATATTGTTGCAGCTATTTATTGCGTAGCTGCTGAAAAAGAAGAGTTCAGATTGGTTGGATATGCAATCATTTATAGAATGGTTTTTATTTTGATAATCGATATTTGTAAAGCAATGTCGACTATTGAAGAATTTTTAGGAATTAAAATGACCTGGGGCAAACTTGAAAGGGTCGGTTAATAAAGTCATAATTATTTGAGGGTTACAAAATGGAACTAATACCAATATTATCTACAATAATTCTGGTTGCTACAATAAGCACATTTATACTTGCTGTAGGTGCTTATATTCTTTATAAAATCCGTGAAGGCCAAGTAAAAGTTTCTCCCGAGCAAAAACCGGATTATCTAGAGGCTGAATATTTTGTGCCCAGAGAGAAAAAGGAGCACAAGGTTTTCATTGAAGAAGCTATTGAACCAAAGCCAAATATTAATTCTGAGGGTTTTGAGCCAGTTAAATCGGTGAGTGGAAAACAAACCGAGGCTAAATACCGTGTTGTGGAAGATTTAGGCAGCAAAGCAGATGTGAAGTCAGTTTCCAGGAATCAGGTAGTTATGCCTAAAATGAAATTTGAAAAATATAGTTTACCTTCGGATGAAACTGTTTCAAAAGATTCTTTTCATGAAGAGATAAAGTGGCGATAGGCGATAAAAATAGATTCAGTTCCCATATATTTTTTCTGTTTCTGACGGGCTTAATTGTACTGATTTTTTCAGCTCTTGTTTATCTGCTTATAATCAGAACAGTATATGGTAGATTTTCAGCTTCTCAGCTTGTACCAAGTGTAAAAGCAGTTAATGATCTTGTGTTTGGAACTTTTCCTTCCACTGCTATACTTAATTCAGACTACACGAAGAACATACTTGCTGAAGAAAGCAGCTGGTTTGAGGATAACCTGAAGACATGGCAAAAATCTTTACGAAATCTTGATATAAAATATCAGCATATAAATGATGAAGATGTTGAGTTAGGAGGAATTAATGATTATCATCTTATAGTTCTTTCAGGCTGTAAATCTTTAAGTGAAAGAGAGGTAATTCAATTAAAAAAATATCTTGAGAATGGCGGAAGCATTTTTGCAACAGGCGGTACCGGTTCATATTCTGAGGATGGTAAATGGAGAGGATGGGATTTTCTATCAGATGTTTTTGGAATTACTTTCAGAAAAGAAATCGGTAATGATGATAGAACTAAAATTCATACTTTGAGAGGTGGACTGCCAGTAACTGCAAATATCCCAACCGGATTTTCACTAAATATTGCAACCTGGGATCATCCAATTGCTGTGGAAGTCCTCGATCCGCGTACAACTCAGATTAGTTTCTGGTATAATCACCAGCTCGAAGATGGTTTGGTGAGAGAAGGAATTAAAGAGACCGCTGGAATAGTTTATGGTAACTATGGAAAGGGAAGATTTGTCTGGATGGGTTTTGAAATCAACTCAGTTCTCGGGCGACAGGATGATTATGTTTATTTCGACAGACTTTTTAATAATTGCATCAGCTGGTTAACCTATAAACCCATTGCTTATCTTAGAAACTGGCCAAATGGTTACAGAGGTGCTGCAATGTTAGCACCTGTTATTTCCGATAGTTTAAAAAACATTAATTACTTGCTTTCGGTTTTAGGAGAAGCAAAAGCTAAAGCAACTTTTTTTGTTAGCCCTTCTATTGTTGGGCAGGATCCTAAATTGATAAAGAACTTGGTTAACCATGGTGAGGTGGCCGCTTATATCAATTTTGAATTTGTAAATGCTATTTCAGATAACAATAATTTGCTAAATACTATTTCTGATGATAAGATGATGCTGGAAAAGATCACAGGAGTATCTGTTGATGGAATCTATCCTTCAGTAAATTTTTTAGCAGAAAGTACTATTAAAACTCTAATGGCAAGCGGGTTTAAATATTTCATATCTGATTCCCTGGATGACAGGTCAGTACCTAAAACGATCAAACGTAAAGATGAAAAAATCATTTCAATCTCAAGAACTGTTCGTGATGATTATGAGGTAATTCGTGATTTTAATCTTACAGAAAGAGATTTGCAATTTTATTCCTATCAGGAAGACGTTGACCGGATTGCATTCGAAAGTGGTCTTTATCTTTTTAAAATGCATATGAATTATCAATGTGCGCCAGAAAATATTGAAGTAGTGAGAGATTTAATCCGAGACATTAAATCAAAAGATTACTGGATTGCTACTGCATCAGAAATCGCTGAATGGTCAGACAAAAAAGATTTTATCGAATTAAGAACTCAAAAAAGAGGAAGCAGCAGGGTAGCGGTTACAATTACAAATTTCGGCAGTTTCAATATCAATTATCTCGTAGTTGATGTTGATTTAAATCAAAAAGCTGAGAGGGTAAGTCTTGATACCGAGATTATCGGGACTAAAAAAGCACACTATAAACACGAAGACGGTTCACAATTTGTCTTCATGCTAATAGATGAACTCGCTGCCGGTGAATCGCGAACTTATTATATTGATTACGATAAATATAATCTTTAGGATTGACTAATTAAATCTAAAGATTTTTACTAGAGCCAATTCATATTCTTGGTTTACAAAGTGAGTTATCGGAATGCTATGCTTCAAACTTATAGACTTAAAATTTTATTTCACCTTATACTTTTATTTCCTGCTATTTTTATTCCCTCGCTTAAATCCCGTCAGATATTATTCATAGACCCGTGATATGACTGATGAATACTTTCGAAAATATTAAAGTAATAATTCAGTCGATTATAGATAGCGTTAAAGAAGCTTTTTTATTAATTGAAGAATCAGATCAGATTCTTTTAATCAATAAGTGTGCAAAGAAAATTTTTAGATATGATTTATCCAAAACATACTTGAAGGATTATTTACTTCTGGATTGCTGGCAGGAGCTAAATATAATTCTGAAATCAAAAGCTGAAACAGAATCCGAAATCAATTTAGATGCATTCACTTTAAAATTAAAAGGCGGTGAATCTCTGTCGGTCAATATTATTATCAAAAAAAATTCTTTTGATGACAAAAAAATCTTTCTAATCGATATTGTCCCAAATGAAGTAAGCATACCTTCAACTTCAATAAAGAATTTTTCAATATTGCCAGCTGATCTTCAAGAACTTGTTTCTGATGAAAATGTTCAAAAAATTATAACTGATTTTACTTCTAGTTATCCAACCACTTTTATTCAGATGGAATTAATAGAAAAGCAAGTTGATGCTCTAAATGAATTGTTCTGGATAAAAGATAGTGCTGGTAATTTTTTAATTGTAAATAATAAATTTTGTGACATATTGGGTTTCAAGAAATTTCAGCTTGAAGGGAAAAATTATATGGAGTTTGTTCCCGCTCACCTGAAAAAATTTTTCAATGCAGTTGAGAAGTATCAGTCTGAGTTAAAAAATCCAATTGTTATAAAGGGAATTTCAATGTTTAATTTTTCATTGAGCGAGGGGAAAGGGATCTTAGAAATACCGGTAATTGATATTGATAGAAAAATTATCGCATTGGTAGGTTTTTCCCGTGAAATTCCTTCAACTCTACCGATTAATACAAGCAAGGTAAATGAAGCAATCTTTAGAGATATTATTTCTCTTGTGCCTGTCCCGATAGCAGTTATTTAAAATTATGCAAAAATCAAGCTTTGTAATCAGGAATTTTGTAAATTGATAAATAAAAATTCAGAAGATATACTGAATTCTGATTTAACAGGATTATTTCCTTCTAAATAATACGAGGTAATTTCAAACTTCGCAAAAAGTGCCTCAGATGGCATAATAATTGAATTAAATGAAAGTCTAGATGTAATCCCTGAGTCGGGAAATGGATATCATTTACAGATTTCCAGGTATTATAAAGAAAAGGAAAAGGAAGATTTAGTTGCGCTTTGTTTCACTAAATCAACTAAAAAAATAAATGCCCATAAATTTTCGTTAAGTAGAGAAACAATGTTAGACTTAATATTAAAAAATAACCCGAAACCAATTTTTATTTACGACAAAGAGAATTTAAGATTTCTTGAAGTGAATGAAGCTGCTTTAAATCTTTATGGTTATTCTGAAGATGAATTTCTTCAAATGGATCTGACAGATCTTTACACACCCGAAGATATCCAGACCTTATTGGAAACCTCAGAGCAAAGTCTTAAAGAAGGAGATTTGAGTAAACCATTCAGACATAGAAAGAAAGATGGCAGTTATGTATTCGTAAGATTAAGCAAATTCAACTATGAATTTGATGGTATTGAATCCTACTTGAATATAATTGATGACGTAACCGATCGATTGGAATTAGAGAAATATAACCAGCTTTTTAAATCTGCATTCGATAATACGAATGATATGATTTTTGTTACTGATCCTACGGGCTTGATAACATTTACTAATGATTCCACTTCCAGAAATCTTGGAATTCCTAAACTGGAATTGATTAATACCTCAATAACATCACATTGCGATGATGAAGACAGAATCTTTATAAACAGTTCTGTTTTCCAATCTCATATTAAAGAAATAGCGACCTTCACAATTAAATTAAAAACTTCAGATGGAAATGTTATCGAAACTGAAATGACTTCAACCCCTATTATTAATGTTAATAATGAGGTTGATTCTTTCTCGTTAATTGGAAAGGTTTCGTCAAGCCAAAAATCTTTTCTTCCGGCAACGAAGGAAGTTATTAAAGAGGTTGTAAAAGAAGTAATTGTTGAAAAACCTATTGCAGGGAAAGCAAAAGATTCTGAACTCGGAACTTCATTTCTTTCAAGCGTTTTTCACGAAATTCTCACACCTATGAATGTCATCCTTGGATTCTCTCAGGAACTGACTGAAAGCATCCAGAATATGTCGCCCGAACAAAAAGAAGCTGTAGATATAATAAATCAGAACAGGAGTTCATTACTTGGACTAATGAATTCAATAATTGAATTCTCAGATCTTCAATCGAAAAAAACAGAAAATGAGATTAGTTCAGTTACAATAGTTGATATCGTTGAGCCGTTGGATAAAAATATAAAAGATATAACAGGATTAAAAGACATTGAATTTGCTTATGGTAAAATATCATCATCTCTAAAGTTTTCAACTGATAAAAAGAAGTTTGAGAGTTTTCTCAATAATCTAATTCGACTTGTAGGTAAAATTAGTGCTCAAAAAAAGATTTACTTCTCGGCATACCCTGTTGAAGATGATTACTTTAATATTTCAGTTTCCGATGGGTTTGCCAGATCTTCAAGTGTTCTTCTCGATACTTTAAAGAATTTATTCATTGAGAAACATGACCCAAAAGAGTCAGGTATCTCAAAGTTGAATTTTCAGATTATAAGTTCACTTCTGGAAATATTAGAAGGACAATTTGTTAATATTAACGAACATACAGATAAGCATGATTTTGCCTTTAAGTTTCCAATTGAACTATCGAAAAAATTTGAGATCCCCTCAATTGAGGAAATCAAAGAGCCGGAAGTTACTGCTGATAAAATTGAAATGAAGGAGCCCGAACCTTTTAGCTTTAAGGGTGAGATAGAAATTGAAGAAGTAAACTCTGGGCAAACTAAAGTCGAACCAATTGAAGAAACCGTGATTACGGAAGTGATTGATGTGGAAGAGAAGCCCGAAATTAAACAGGAAGAAGAAACTCTGATAGAAGAAGAGATCTCAATTGATGAAACACCTGAACCTGAGCCTGCCAGCAGTAAGAAAGGTATATCTTCACTAAAATGTCTTTATATCGAAGATCAGATAGATTCACAGATTCTCTTCAAGGTTCAAATGAAAGAGCTGAAGAATATTCAATTTGCTGCAAGCTTTGAGGAAGCACTGCCATTGCTGGAATCACAAAAATTTGATTTCATTGTTATGGATATAAACTTGCAGGGAGAGTATAATGGTCTGGATGCTCTTAAAATAATACAACAAATGTCTGGCTTCCAAAATATACCTGTTATTGCTGTTACCGCTTATGTACTTCCTGGTGATAAAGAAAAATTCATTGCCACTGGTTTTACTGATTTTATCTCCAAGCCTATCTTTCGTGAAAAGATGCTCGAATCACTCAATAAGATTTTTGTAAACTAAGCTGCCTTCGTACTGCGCTGCAATTCAATTGTTCTAATCCTTACACCTATTGACTTATCCTGTTTAATATATTAATTTGCCATACAAATGTATGGTATTTTGATAAAATGGATTAAGATAAAGAGAAAGAGTAAGAAAATGAGAGCTTACATAATCTACATACTATCTTACTTTTACTCCCGCCTCGGGCGAGGCTCGCTTTTGGCGGCTTTCTCATACTCTTACTTTTCTTAGAGGATTATTATGAAAAAAGAATTAACCACAATCCAGAGAGATATTCTTGATTTTTTAATTGATCAAATAAAAGGGAAAGGAATACCTCCAACTTTAGCTGAGGTTGCAGACCATTTTGGTTACAGGAACAGGGCTACAGTTCAGCAGCACTTTAGTGCGATTGAGAAAAAAGGATTCATCAAAAAAAATCCAAAACTTTCCCGCGGTATTGAACTGACCCTTGAAGATAAATTCTTTGTTCCGAAACCTATTCTTGGAGAAGTTGCGGCAGGTAATCCGCTTACAATTTATCCTGATGCAATTGATACAATCGAGCTGCCAACCATTGCAAGAATGCCGAAGGATTCTTTTCTGCTTCGTGTAAAAGGAGACAGCTTAAAGGATGCATACATCTTCAGCGGTGATATCGTTATCGTGAACCCAAACCTTGAACCAAAGAACGGACAGATTGTTGCTGCTGTTCTTGATGATGCGGCAGTAGTGAAAAGATTTTATAAAAAGAAGAATGAAATAGAGCTTATTTCAGAAAACCCTGATTATAAGCCAATCATTATCGAGAAGAAGTATTCCTCATTTAAGCTGGTTGGAATTGTTGTTGGTGTTTACAGGAGTATGGAGAAGAAGAAGGCAGGATAAATATTTTGTGATTGAAGTTTATCATACTTAGAGCAAAATTACTTCATAGATCAATAAATTCTTGAAAGGTAAAAAATGAAATATATACTAGTTCTATCTACATTCCTGTTAGCAGTTATTTCTTCAATTGAAAACTATGCTCAATGTTCCGATGCGGGAATTTGTCAGCTTGGCGGGCATTCAATGGAAGATGAGGATGAAATACTGCTTAGTATTTCCGGGTTCTATAAATATGGCTACAGCGGCAAAGAAAATGACGTTCAATTTAATTCTCTTCAGTTGAATGTTAGCTATAATGCTTTTAGTAATAGTTCAATCCAGTTTTTAGTGCCGTATAATCTTCAATCCGGTCCTGCCGGTGATATAAACGGAATAGGTGATTTGATATTAAGCCTGAATCAAAATTTATTGTCAGATAAAGGATCTTCTTTAGATGCTTCAATAGGAATTAAGCTGGGAACGGGAGACGATAATAAGGATAATCTTCCACAAGTATATCAAAGTGGATTAGGTACGAATGATGTGCTGTTTGCACTAAACTATACCTTCAATAAAATAAGCATCGGAGCAGGATATCAGCTTTCTGGTGGAAGAAATAATAACATCACTCGCCTTGAGAAAGGTGATGACCTATTATTAAGAGCTTCCTATGATTTGTCGTTTGAACAGTTAAGCATTACTCCTCAGCTTTTATATGTTCAGCCTATGGCAAAATCAAGCATACTGGATACAACTTCTGTTGAGGAAACATTTGTTGAAGTTGATAAAAGTGATCAGCCTCAACTAAATTTTTTAACGGTGCTCAGATACAAAATTGCTGATAATATGTCAATCATAGGAGATTTTGCAATCCCATTCCTTTCTCAGGAAACAAATGCCGATGGGTTAAAACGTGTTTTCAGTGCTTCTGTTGGTGTATCGTTTTCGATTTATTAATTGTGGAGCTAATAAATGCAGATAATTAACAAAAGTGTTAACTAAGTGTGTTTAGTGTTCAGCTACAACATAGAGTTTAGTAATGCCAAAATATTATATTACATCGGAACTGCAGGATGGTCTTATAAAGACTGGGTGCCGTCATTTTATCCAAAGCAGCAATCAGCTAAGTTTGACTGGCTTCAATTCTATTCACACTACTTTAATTGTGTGGAAGTGAACTCAACTTACTATGCTTATCTCAGTCCGAAAATAGTTGAAGGATGGGTAAAAAAAGTATCTGACTGTGATGATTTTATTTTCCATGTAAAGCTTCACCAGGATTTTACACACAAAAGAAAAATTGATGAGCAGAGCATAAAAGCTTTCAGATATAATCTGGATATTCTAGCAAATGCAGAAAGACTTGGGGGATTGCTCATCCAGTTTCCGTATTCATTCCCGTTTAATAACTCAGCCACACAATATATTCAGCAACTCAAAGATACATTTTCGAACTACAAATGTTTTGTGGAGGTAAGACATTCTTCCTGGCATAATCAAAACTCATTTGAGTTCTTTAAAGAAAATGATCTGACTTTCTGCACAATTGATCAGCCGCAGATTGGACAGGCAATACCCTTTGAACCAATTATTACAAACGACAGAGCATATATTCGCTTTCACGGAAGAAATGTTAATGCCTGGAAGAAATCAATCAATAGTTTTGGCAAAGAACAGTCTTATGAAGAGCGGAGTGAGAGGTACAAATATCTTTATTCCCCCGGGGAGCTTATTGAAATTGAGCAGAAGATAAAATCCATCCAAACAAAAGTGAAAGAAGTCCACGTTATTATGAACAACCATCCTCAGGGAGATGCAGTTGCAAATGCATTTGAGCTGATTCATTTGTTGGAAGAAAAAGATAAAGTTGAAATGCCGGGAACGATACTCAAAGCTTATCCGAGGTTGGAAGAACTGTTAGTTAACTGATAGAAAATTGTTTTATTGTCCGACAGAGTCGAGACCTCGTCAAAGACGGGCTGAATTGTTAAATTGGCAATGAATGACCAATGACTAATTACTGATGACCAAAAAATGCGTACAATATTTCACTTAGATCTCGATGCATTCTTCGTTTCAGTTGAAAGGATACTCGACCCTTCACTGAAAGGAAAGCCTGTAATTGTCGGCGGTGATCCGAAGTACGGAAGGGGAGTAGTTGCTGCTTGTTCATATGAAGCAAGAGTTTACGGGCTTCACTCAGCTATGCCGATAAGAACCGCTTACAAACTTTGTCCGCACGGAATTTATATTCACGGAAGTCACGGTGAATATTCCCGCTTCTCAAAAGCTGTAAAGAATATACTTCAGCAGTACGCTCCGGTTGTTCAACAAGCATCAATTGATGAATTCTATATGGATTTTACAGGATGCAGAAATGTTTATGGTTCACTCTTTACATTTGCTTCATTCCTTCAAAAAGAAATTTGGGAAAGATTATCACTTCCTAGTTCAATTGGAATTGGCAGCAACAAAACAATTGCAAAGATTGGTTCCGATTGTATGAAGCCGAATGGAATCACTTACATTCTTCCCGGAATGGAAAAAGAATTTCTTGCTCCTATGCCGGTTGAAGCAATTCCCGGCGTTGGAAAAGTTACTTTGAAGGATTTTCACTCAAAAGGAATTTACAGGATAGGTGATATCACTAAACTTCCACAGGATTATTTTGCAGCAGCCTACGGTAAGTATGGAATTGATCTTTACAGAAAAGCCTATGGTGAAGGAAGTGAGTATTTGATAGTTGATAACTATGAACAAAAGAGTATTTCTCACGAAAGAACATTTGCAGATGTTACGAGTAAGCAGTTTCTGAAAGAAAAGTTATTTAAACTCACCGGAAAGGTCTGCCAGGAACTGAGAGATATGGATTGGCTGGCTTCAAATGTACATATAAAATTGCGCTACTCAGATTTTAATACGCTGACACGTTCAAGAATGATCAAACCAACTGATGATGATAAAACAGTGTTTGAAGCTGCCTGGGATATGCTGATGAAGGCACACACAAGAAGAGTAGCAGTGAGATTAATCGGAATTGGTGTAAGTAAATTTTCAAAATTTCCCGAGCAGCAGGAACTGTTTGAATGGGAAGAAGTAAAGCGAAGAAGAATGCTTCGTGCAGTTACAAAAATTCGTGATAAGTTTGGGTATGAAGCATTGATGTTTGGAATTGTAGAACACGATAAAAGATCAATGACAATGGTAAACCCATTCAGAGTTAAAACTTAATTCTTGGTTGATTAAAAAGTAAGTATGTCATCACGAGTGAAACGAAGTGATCTCGTTTTTTAATTAAAATCAAAAGATTGCTTCGGCTAATCGCCATCGCAATGACCGATTAATTTACTTTTTAGTCAACCACAAGGGATGAAGCCTTCAACCCGGAGGCCACTGCATATGCCTTCCACCGAGAAGATGCATGTGAATATGATAAACTTCTTGTCCGCCATCATTACCACAGTTAAAAACTAACCTGAAACCATTCTTATCAATTCCCAAATCTTTAGCTAGCTTATTTGCTGCATCAAACATTTCACCAAGAAGAACAGCATGTACTTCCCCTTTGATATCAGTTACTTTTGGTATTTCAATTTTAGGGATGATTAGTATGTGAACTGGTGCCTGTGGTTTTATGTCTTTAAATGCCAGCACATTATCAGACTCAAATACTATATCAGCAGAAATTTCTTTGTCAATTATTTTGGAAAAAATTGTAGCCATATTACTCTTCCTTTTCTATTCCGTATTTTTTCATTTTGTTGTAAAGATGACTTCGTTGAATATCAAGCAGTTCTGCGGTTCTACTAATGTTCCAGCTGTTTTCATTTAATTGCTTAAGTATAAATGCCCGCTCAGCTTTTTCTTTGAATTCCTGGAATGAGTTTGATTCATCAATAATATCATCCATTGTTGCTTGACCAGGCTTTAACAATAATTCAATATCACTTCTAGAAATTTCCCGCTTATCAATTATGATGATGATTCTTTCAACTATATTTCTCAATTCACGAACATTACCACTCCAATTCATTTCCTGTAAAAGTTTAACTGAATCTTCAAGAAATTTTACTGGTGGTTTTTTATGCCTGGCTATTATCTCTTTAGCAAATGCTTCGACAAGAAGCGGTATATCATCTTTTCTATCTCTAAGAGGAGGAATGTTTATTGGAATCACATTTAATCTGTGATAAAGATCCTCTCTGAATTTTTCTTTTTCAATTTCCTCAAGGAGTTCTTTATTAGTAGCTGAAATTATCCGAACATCGACATCAATTTTCTTACCGCCGCCAACTCTTTCTATTTTCCCATCCTCAATCGCTCTTAACACTTTAGCCTGTGCCTGCGGACTCATGTCGCCAACTTCATCAAGAAAGATAGTACCCTTATTAGCCAATTCAAATCTGCCAATTCGCTGAGAGACAGCCCCAGTAAATGATCCTTTCTCGTGTCCAAATAATTCTGACTCAATTAATTCATTTGGAATGGCTGCACAGTTAACTTCAATAAAAGGTTTATCTTTTCGCTGACTTTTTTTATGAATTGCTCGTGCTACTAATTCTTTTCCGGTTCCGTTTTCTCCTGTGATCAAAACCCGCGTATCAAGTGGTGCAACTTTTTCAATTAGCTCAAGTATGGATTTTATTCCTTTGCTTGAACCAAGAATTTCACCTTCAACCCCGAGAGTTTTTTTAATTTCAATATTTTCAGTGAGAAGTTTTACTTGTTCAATGGCATTACGAACGCTGATGAGCAGCTTATCTCTGTCGATCGGTTTTTCTATAAAATCAAAAGCTCCAAGCCTTGTTGCTTTAATAGCATTCTCAACACTTCCATGTGCTGAAATAATAATTACTGAAAGGGAAGGAGTAGCTTCTTTAACTCTCTTCAAGACTTCGAAGCCGCTCATTTCAGGCATTTGGATATCAAGAAGTAAACAGGATATCTGTTTTTCCTCAATAATATTTAAACCATTTAAAGCAGAAGTGGAATACTCCACATTGTAACCCTCGTATTCGAGGATCATTTTTATGCTTTCGCAAATTTCTTTTTCGTCGTCAACTATAAGTATTGTATTCATAAAATTATTCTAAAATATCTAAGTGATCTTATAGTCATTATTTGAGATGGTAAAACACTTTTATTTATTTCCAGCATTTCTCCGAATAAAACTCCAAACCAATTAACGTCCACATCTCTGAAATCAACTTCTGACTGTGCTTTAAAATCTTCTTCAAATGCTTCCACAAAATAACCAAATACATCGGCTAATTTCAATATGTTCTCAGCATATCCTATAAATGCATTACCAAAAAAATGCGCAAGCTTATCTTTATCTCCATAATCATTGACAGGTGAATCAAAAAATAATTTACTTGGAAGGTATCTATTTTTCAGATTTGCTATTGAATCACTTGCAGAAATTAATGGATAGTAAATCCTTGCTTTAATAATCGGAAGCACTATAGGTATTCTTTGATATGGGATTGTTGTAAATGTTAATGCGAGAAGAGCTTCTTCGTAATCATTTTCGTAAAAGTTAACTGATCTCAAATAAATGGTATCAACCAGCGCCAAATCTGTATTTTCATTTTTTAATTCCAGAAAATAATCAGAAGCAATAAAATCAGAAAGATAGTTGACACCTTTTGATAATGAACTTTGCTGAGGAAATATGAATGGAGTTGACAGAAAAGTTAAAATCAAGATATGAAGAGATAACTTCTTAGCTATCATTTAGGTTTGAATCACTCCCGGATTAAATCTTGGTATTTCAGGATTGTGATTAGCAGATTCAATTCCCATCGAAATATATTTTCTTGTTTCAGCAGGATCAATAATTTCATCAATCCATAATCTTGCCGCAGCATAATAAGGATTATTCTTTTCATCATAAGCAGCGGCAATTTCTTTCAAAAGCTTCTGCTTTTCTTCCTCTGAAACTTTTTTCCCTTCTTTATCTGCCTGTTTGAGTTTAATATCGAGCAGAACGCTGTGAGCCTGAGAACCACCCATTACAGAAATCTTTGCATTCGGATAAGCATAAATAAATCTGGGATCGTAAGCTTTGCCGCACATTGCATAATTACCTGCACCAAAACTGTTACCTATTATAATTGTAATTTTCGGAACCACAGAATTTGCAACTGCATTAACCATCTTTGCACCATCTTTTATTATTCCACCGTGTTCAGCACGGCTTCCAACCATAAATCCGGTTACATCCTGTAAAAACACCAAAGGAATTTTTTTCTGATTACAATTCATTATAAATCGTGTCGCTTTATCAGAACTATCGGAATAAATAACTCCGCCAACCTGCATTTCACCGGCGCCTTTAGCTGACTCAGTTTTTACCACACTTCTTTGATTCGCAACTATTCCAACAGCCCAGCCATCAATTCTTGCATAAGCTGTAATTACAGTTTTGCCATATCCGCCTTTGTATTCATCAATTTTAGAATCATCAACAATTCTTGCAATTACTTCATACATATCATACTGTTTAATTGTGTCCTCAGGTAGAATCCCATAAATCTCTTTTGGCGAAAGCTTCGGAGGTTTAGATTCTATTCGATCAAATCCGGCTGTGTCTCTTCTGCCGAATTTATCAACGAGACTTCTGATTTGAGCAATACATTCTTTATCATCTTTCATTACATAATCTGTAACTCCGGAAATGTTTGATTGGACACGAGCACCACCCAGACTTTCATTGTCAATCTTTTCACCAATTGCAGCGCGAACCAGATGTGCTCCTGCAAGAAAAACTGAACCTTCGCCTTCAACAATTAAAGCTTCGTCGCTCATAATTGGGAGATAAGCACCACCAGCAACACAAGGACCCATTATTGCTGCAATCTGAGGAATTCCTTTGGAAGACATGACAGCATTGTTTCGAAATATCCTTCCGAAGTGTTCTTTATCGGGAAAGATTTCATCCTGCAGCGGAAGAAAAACACCGGCACTGTCAACTAAATAAATTATTGGAAGGTGATTTTCCATTGCAATTTCCTGTGCTCGTAAGTTTTTCTTTGCAGTGATTGGAAACCATGCACCCGCCTTTACAGTTGCATCGTTTGCGACAATAACACATTGTCTTCCGCTGATTTTCCCAATACCATAAATTGTTCCTGAGGATGGAGCTCCGCCATATTCTTTGTACATATCGTACGCAGCAAAAGTACTGAACTCAATAAAAGTTTTTGAGTCATCGATAAGTAAATTTATTCTTTCTCGAGCAGGCAGCTTACCTTTTTCTTTTTGTTTCTCGATCGCTTTAAGTCCGCCGCCGAGTTTTACTTTATCTTTCTCAGCTGTGAGCTTTCTTAAAAGTTCTTTCTGATAGTCTGCTCTTTTCAGAAAAGTTTCGTCTTCTTTTATTTGAGTACCAATTATTTTCATTGTTGATTTTTAAATGGTTTTAAAAATGTCTTAGTTTTTCCTTTTGATTGCAAAACCAGATACTTCGTAACCATAAAATGTAAATTTTCCGTTCTGAGTAGGTGAAATTCTCGCATCAAAATTAATAATTGCATCAGCACCCATTTTTTTGGCGGTCTGGAAAATTTCCTCTACAGCCATCTCAGGTTTTATTTTTTCAATCAACCAATTAGACCCTGCAAGCGATACAACATTATAATCTTTAGTGATTTCCTTGGTTATGCTCATACCTTTAGCTTCTTTAACTTCCGGGAATATTGAGGCTCTTATTATACCAATTGATTCGTACTCTCCAGAAAATCCTTCGGGTGTGAACAGAAAGTTCTGTTCGGTATATTTTGTGAAATCGAAACCAGTAACTTCCACAATTTTTGGAGATTCTGTCAGACTACTGCTACAACTGCAGACAGAGATTGTTATTAAAATTAAAATCAATAATTTCACTTAACTACTCCTAACAAAATTTTATTAAGTATTAATTAATCCTTCAATAATTCTCTTGCAATGACAATTCTTTGTATTTCAGAAGTTCCCTCACCAATGGTAAGTAACTTCACATCTCTGAAATATTTTTCAACAGGGTAATCTTTTGTGAATCCGTAGCCGCCATGAATCTGAACAGCTTCACTTGCTGCTTTCTCAGCCATCTCACTCGCAAAAAGTTTTGCCATTGCTGCTTCTTTGATATTTGGTAGACCATCATCTTTCATTTTTGCAGCACGCATTGTTAGCAATTTTGCTGCTTCAAGATGTGTTTTCATATCGGCCAACTTAAACTGTGTTGCCTGGAAAGAAGATAACGGTTTACCAAATTGAAATCTTTCCTGAGAATATTTTAATGATTCATTAAGACAACCTTGCGCTAAACCCAGACTAACAGCAGCAATAGAAATTCTACCACCTTCTAAAACCTGCATGGCATTAATAAATCCCATTCCTTCTTCACCTAATAAATTTTCTGCCGGCACTTCACAATTTTCAAAAGTAAGCTGGACTGTTTCACTTGCTCTCATACCAAGCTTGTTTTCTTTTTTACCAACTATCAATCCCGACATTCCCTGTTCAAGAATGAAAGCTGAAATTCCTTTTTTACCAGCGTCTTTGTTTGTTATAGCAACGACAACGATAGTTTTTGCAGAAGCACCATGTGTCGTAAACGTTTTATTCCCATTGAGGATATATTTGTTGCCTTTCTTTTCTGCAGTAGTTTTAAGCGATGCGGCATCACTACCTGAAGAAGATTCTGTCAATCCCCAGGCTCCGATAGTTTTTCCTGAGACTAAATCAGGGAGATATTTTTTCTTCTGCTGTTCATTACCAAATCTGTAAATATGATTTGTACACAAACCATTGTGTGCTGCAACTGAAAGAGAGATTGAAGGGTCAACAATACCAAGTTCTTCAATGATGATTACGAACTCAACATAACCTAAACCGGCTCCGCCATATTCTTCCGGGAAAATTATTCCCATAAATCCAAGTTCGCCAAGCTCTTTGAAAATTTCAACCGGGAAGTATTGAGCTTCATCCCATTCCATCACTTTTGGTTTTATTTTTTTCTGAGCAAAGTCACGAATGGTATCACGAATAAGTATCTGATTTTCGGTGAGTTCGATTAAAAATGAGTTGCTTGTGGATTCCATAAGATTACCCCTTGCAATAGTCTGTAAAAATTGCTGACTTACTTATATATTTTTTTGCTGATAAAGTTTTCAATAATTTCTTCCGCAATATGATAGGGTGATAAATTACCGAGAATGACTTTTTCTAAAGCTGAATTTAAAGATTTTTCACCACTTTCGCTCCACAATTCTTCCTTAATTTTATTCTCAACGATTTCCTTTATCCTGTTCTTAGTTTGATTTTCTCTTTTTGCCAGGAAGAGATTCTGATCGTTCATAAACTTTTTATGTCTCTCTATCTCAAGAAGGACTTCGTTCATACTTTTATTTTCTGAGGCAATAGTTTTTATTATTCCGGGCATCCAGGATTTTTCATCATGATCTTTCATCATCAAAATTGTTTGGAGTGAAGCAACGGCTTGATCCGCTCCCGGTCTATCGCTTTTATTGAGAATAAAAAAATCAGCAATTTCCATTAAACCGGCTTTCATTGCCTGAACAGAATCTCCGGATTCAGGGACAAGCACAACAATTGTAGTATCTGCTGCTTGAACGATGTCAAGTTCTGATTGTCCAACACCTACTGTTTCAAGAATTATGTAATCATATCCAGCGGCATCCAGAACATCAGCGGCGTCAATTGCTTTTCTGCTTAGGCCACCAAGGCTTCCTCTGGTAGCCATACTCCTTATAAAAACTCCTTCATCGTTTCCAATTTCGTTCATCCTGATTCTATCACCAAGCAAGGCACCTCCAGTGAAAGGGCTTGTTGGATCAACAGCAATAATCCCTACTTTTTTTCCTTCTTGACGAAATAATTTGGTCAGTTGATTTGTGATTGTACTTTTGCCAGCACCGGGAGGACCGGTGATTCCGATTCGATATGCTTTGCCGACTCTGGAATGAATTTGTTTCAGTAGTTCAGACGCATCTGAGTTATAATCCTCAACAATTGAAATTGCTCTTGCAACTTTTCTTCTTTCATTGCTAAAAACTTTTTCTGATAGTTCTTTGTAAAACAAAACGCTTACTAAATTTTTGAATTAAAGTAATCGAAGGTTTTTCTTAAGCCTTCGTCAATGTGAATCCAAGGTTTCCAGTTAAACTTTTTTAAAAGTTTCTCAGATGTTATTACACTTCTAGCCTGTTCACCTTTTGGAGCAGGTCCGTGTTTTTCAGAGGCCTTATCTCCGGCAATTTCGTTTAATTTTGCGAATAATTCATTTACACTTGTTTCAACATTTGTTCCTACATTATAAATATCAGAATTTTCATCATTGAGAGTAATGACATTCGCTTTAACGACATCTTCAACAAAAACATAGTCCCTTGTTTGTTTTCCTTCACCATTGATAATTGGATTTTCATTTTTCAACAATTTGCTTGTAAAAATAGCAACAACACCTGCCTCACCAAATGGATTTTGCCTAGGTCCGTAAACATTTGCATACCTGAGTATTGTATGATTTAAACCGTACTCATTCTTATAAAAATATAAATATTTTTCTATCGTGAGCTTGGTTATTCCATATGGTGATATAGGATTAGTTGGATGTTTTTCATCAGCAGGGAAGTATTCCTGTTCGCCATAAACTGCACCGCCAGTTGAGGCAAACATAAATTTCTTAACCCCGGTCTTTATGCAACTTTGAAGTAAATTGATAGTGCCGAGTATGTTCGTATTCGCATCAAAGATTGGATCGTTTACTGATTTTCTGACATCAATTTGTGCAGCGTGGTGATTTACAACATCAAACTTCTCTTTCGCAAACAGATCTAATATCGCAGGAGAAGAAATATCTGATTTTATTAAATGCGCTTTTGGATTTATATTCTTTTCAAATCCAGTGGAGAGATTATCGAGGATGTGAACTTCGTGCCCATCACGAACGTAAGCATCAGCAATCTGAGAGGCAATGAAACCAGCACCACCTGTGACTAATATTTTCATTTTAATCGATATATAATTTTTGTTTGTAAATATATTCCATTACATCCGGTGGAACAAGAAAATTAATTGGTAAACCATTTTTAACTCTCTCACGAATATCAGTTGCGCTAATCTCTATTCCTCTTGTCTCCACGAAAATTGCCTGATGGTAATATTTGTCCTCAAACTCTGGCGGATGAGACGACCTTCTTTTTAAAACAATTATCTTTGCCAGCTTTAAAATTTCATCTGGTTTTTTCCAGGTGTGGAAAGTAAAAATATTATCATAACCAATTATAAACTCAAGCTCACTATACTGTTTCTTAAGTTCTATCAAAGTATCAACACTATAAGAAATCCCGCCTTTTTTAACTTCCATATCTGAATATTCAAAAAACGGAATCGCTTCAATCGCAAGCTTGATCATATTAAGTCTGTCTTCAGGGGAACTTGTTTTTGCATCGCTTTTATGAGGAGAAATAAATGCAGGTATGAAAATAATCTTCTCCAGATTTCTAAGCTCTTTAACTGATTGAGCTGTGATTAAATGCCCCATATGTATTGGGTCAAAAGTTCCACCAAAGATTCCAACTTTAGACATTCAACAGCTCTTTATATTCGATGAAAAGGTCATTAAAATTCTCATGCATTTTTTGACTGCAATATGAGAGACTTTCTTTTTTTGATAGTTCAATATAAAGCTTTTTAATGTCTTCAAAATTGTCAATCGATAAAAAACCAGAAAGAGTATGAATAAAAATATCTTTGCTGGATATATAGCTAAGGTAATCGTCATAATTTCTTTTCACTGCTAAAATTGAATCAATTAATTCCACATCCAGTCCGTTAGTACAGGCTAATATAATTTTGTCACGAACCGACTTGCCAATTACGATGGATGGTTCTTCTGCCTGAAGTAAGTTGAATATTCTCAGAATATCATTTTGCATTATTCCAATCGAGTTGTAAAACAAAACGAGTGATTTAGAATTGGGAGATATAGGTCGCTTTAGAAGATAGTCAGTAAGATTAGTAAGCTGTGGTTCATTATAAGTTATGGTATGATCTTTATCGGGTAAAAAGTATTTGGGAATAAATTCCATATCTTTTTCATTAAGTATCGTAAAAATCTCAACTTGTTCTTTTAGTCCTGAAAGAATTTCAAGCCAGTTGGAATAAAGTAATGTGTTAAGGTAGACGGAATAGTTGACTGATAAATTCGGGTATGATTTAATTTCTTTTGGATTTATAATTGGTGAATCTGCAACAATTATAATTGAATTTCTATTGGGTGTATTATTCAAAAAAATACCTCAGACTATCAAAATGCTAATTTTTATTCTTTTATCCATTTAAAAATTTCTTTTAGAGTAGGTTTATTCCCGTAAGATAAAATTCCGATCCTGAAAATCTTTGCACTAAGTTTTGTAACAATAAAAATTGAGAAAATCAAAATTGCAAATGTCAAAAATATTTCCAATTCAGAAACGTTTCCAATGTTTAGACGAAGTATCATAACTGTTGGTATAGTCAGAGGTATGTAAGAAAATATTTTTGTTACTATAAAGTCCGGGTTTTGGATTGCGGGTATTGCCATAACTATCGGTAGCATTAATATCAAACTAAGATACGTGGTAATTTGCTGAGCTTCCTGCTCAGTGTTTACGGTTGAACCAATACCAACAAATAAACTGGAATAAAATAAAAATCCAAGTATAAAATAGAACAGCATTGGAACGATATTGTTAAAAGCTGCTAGAGGTATTATGGCACCGGCCACGAGGCTAATTCCTATGACAGACCAAATAAATATTTGTGTTAATCCAAGTAAGCTAAGTCCAATTATTTTACCGGTAAGTAGTTCATCTGGTGTTATGCTTGAGATAAGCATTTCGATCAACCGACTTGATTTTTCTTCTATCATACTTCTTACTAACATTTGCCCGGTGTAAACGACCATCATCATCAGCAATAGAATGAAAATAATCGAAATAAAAAAAGTTGTGATAAAATCTCCTTCAGAGACTTTTCCTTCTTCATCTACTTGTGTTTGTTTAACAACTACTCTTTCTTTAAAATAGCTTATTAGCCTTGTGTCTACTCCCTCCCGTTCAAGTTTCATTTTTAACTTGATAGATCTTATTGCTTCCTCAAGTCTCTCAACATTCTTAAAATTTCCCAATGATTTTGACCTATATTCTGCAGAAACTGAATCATTCCCAGCGTGGTACAAAATCAAACATCCTTCAATTAAATTCTTCTCAATATTTTTATTTGCAGTAATTAACAATTCTTCAAAATTTTTATTATCGAATGAAAAATTAATTAGCAAATAATTTTTTTGTTCATTTTCCAGCTTATAATTATCCATCTCTTTCACGAGATCATTAAAGTATACTCCCGAGGTATCAATGACTCCTATTAATTCGACCTTTGGCGCTTCTTGCCGGAATAAAAGAGAAGGTAGAACTGAAAAAATAATTATTATGATCGGAGTAATTATTAGTGAGATAATAAAAGCTTTTGTCTTAACTTTTTCAAGATATTCCCATTTGGCAACTGCTAATATCTTTTTCATATGTTATTGGAATTCTTTTTTATTAAATCGATAAAAATTTTGTTTAGCGTGGGTTCAATAATTGAAAAGTGGTTCACCTCAATTTTCCCAATCAACTTTTTCAAAAACTCTGAAGGCACAATCTCGTCTCTTAGCTGGATATCTGAGTAATTGTTGTAATTATCAATTTTAACTATCTCAGGAAATTGATTCTGAGAAATTAATCTGCCAGCCAAACCAACTCTGATATTGTTACCGCCAAAATTCTTTTTAATATCTGTAAGATTTCCTGAAGTGACAGCACTCCCGTTATCAATTAATAGAATATCTTCGCATAATTTTTCAGCCAGTTCCATTTGGTGAGTTGAAAGAATTATAGTCTTGCCTTCTGAAACAAAAGATAAAATTAAATCCTTTACTTCCTGCTGATTAATCGGATCAAAACCAGTAAATGGTTCGTCTAGGATGAGAAGACTTGGATTGTGAATTATTGCTGCAATTAGCTGAATCTTTTGCTGATTTCCTTTGGAGAGTTGCTCGATTCTTTTATCCCTGTATTCCAAAATATTCAGTTTCTTTAACCAGTAATCGGCAAAGTTGATTGCATCCCTCACATTTAAGTTCTTTAACACACCAAAGTAAATAAGGACATCAATAACTTTACTTCTCTTGTAGAGACCTCTCTCTTCAGGTAAATACCCGATTATGTTATAATATTCATAAGTGATGGGATTACCGTCAAAAATAATTTCTCCGGAAGTTGGTTTTATAATGTTTAGTATAGTTCTGATTGTTGTAGTTTTTCCTGCTCCATTGGGTCCCAAAAGTCCAAAAATTTTGCCTGGTCTAACTTTAAGTGAAATATTATTTACAGCTAAAGTGGTATTAAATTTTTTCACCAGGTTATTTACTATAAGCATATACTAACTGAATTATAATTTTATTAATCTTATCCATTAAAATAGCAAATAAAGGAAAATGTAAGCTTAACGAAATGGAAAGTTTGTTTGAGAAATGAAATAATTTATCTTAGATGAAATAATTTTTAATCTATTCATTTAACGGCTACGCATTGAACTTTATTACATTAATTAGTCTTGATTGATACCTGCTATTTGCTTGTATATCTTTTGTTCAATGAATATATTTGTAGCCATTTTTTACCTGGATTCTTAAGAAAATGATAAAAATTAAGGTTTCGAACCTGTCAAATGGCAGGTATGATTACGATTTTGAAGGTAAAGCCAGCGATTTAGAGATTTATGAACCTTATATTGGTAATTTTGTGACCAATGTGGTTCTTTCAAAGTTTGACAATCAGATAATTATTGACGCTGAAACGGGAATAAAAGCTAATCTGATATGTGACAGATGTGCTAACGAATTTCATTCTGTAATAAAAAGTAATTTCAGGAATGTTTATTTGTTCAGAGTGAATATCAAAGATGCTGAGGGTGAAAAAGAGGATGTGATTTTTATTCACCCTGATACCGATAAAATTGATCTGGATAAAGATATAAGAGATTATGCGGTATTAGCGGTACCTATGAAAAATTTATGTTCTGAAGATTGTAAGGGACTTTGTCCAAAATGCGGAAAGAATCTTAATGAAGGTCTTTGCAATTGTAATGAAGAAGAAATTGATCCCAGATGGGAACCAATTCAAAAATTGAAATCAAAGAATAAATAATTATTAAGGTCTGAAATAATATGCCAAATCCAAAACGTAAAATGTCTAAGAGCAGACGTGATAAAAGAAGAACTCATTACAAAGCTACAGCGCCGTCAATGGGTGTTTGCTCAAACTGTGGAGAAATAAAACTAACACATCGTGCCTGTCCGTCTTGCGGATATTACAGCGGCCGTTCGATGTTCATACCGAAAAGCTGATACTTCAGTAATTACTAAATGAATAATTCCGGCAACAACTCTTCACGTTGCAGAATTGTAGTTGATGCAATGGGGGGAGATTTTGCTCCTGCTAATGCTGTGCTTGGAGCTATTGAAGCTTTTAATGAAAAGAAAAACTTTGATCTCTTTCTTGTCGGAAAAGAGAAACGAATCAGTGAAGTTTTGTCTTCCAATAATTTATCTTTTCAAAAAGATTTCATCGTTAATGCTGATGAAGTAATTGAGATGGGGGATAGCCCTGCTGCTACTTTGAAAACAAAACCAAATTCTTCTATTGTTATCGGCGCTCAATTTGTTCGTGATAAAAAAGCTGATGCATTCGTTAGTGCCGGTAATACAGGTGCTATGATGGCTGCTTCAACTTTGATTATCGGAAGAATTCCAGGTCTGGGTCGTCCTACTATTGGAGCTGAAATGCCAAGCGTAAATGGTGTATGTTATCTCTATGATGTTGGTGCCAGCAAGGATTCAAAACCAATTCATGTCTTTGAATATGCTGTTATGGGGACTATCTTTGCGAAAGAAATGGGAAGCGTTTCTAACCCGAAAGTTGGTGTTCTTAGTATGGGTGAGGAAGAAGGCAAAGGCAATGAGGTTACTGAAGCTGCTGGCAAATTGCTGAAGGATTCCAAATTAAACTTTATTGGAAATGTTGAAGGAAGGGATATTCTAGCTGGAGATGTTGATGTTGTTGTTTGTGATGGTTATGTTGGCAATATAATTTTAAAGTTTGGCGAGTCGGTTCCCAAGCTATTGAAGCACTTATTAACAAAGACTGCAGAAAGAAGTTTTATTGATAAATTGTTAATCGGACTTTCAAAGGGTGTACTTAAAAAATCTTTGAAAAGTCTGGATTACCAGGAATATGGTGGTGTTCCGTTACTTGGTGTGAATGGAATCAGTATAATCGGACATGGTTCAAGCAGCGTTAAAGCAATGAAAAATATGGTGCTGAGGGCAAATGAAATGCACCAAAAACAATTAGTCCAAAAAATGACTAAAGCTATTTCAGAATATTCAGTTAAAAATTAAATACGGAATAAAATGGCTCAGGAAAAAAAATATAATGCAATTATAACGGCAGTTGGGATGTACTTCCCTGATAAGGTTTTCGACAATAAATACTTCGAATCAATCATAGATACGAACGAAGAATGGATTTTGACCAGAACCGGTATCAGAGAAAGAAGGATTCTGGAAAATGGGGGAACAAGTGTTCTTGCTACTAATGCTGCTTTGGATTTAATGCAAAAGCATAACATAAAAGCAGAGGAAATTGACTGTATTATTGTTGCGACAGTTACACCTGATATGTTTTTCCCGCCAACGGCTTGTCTTGTTCAGAAAAGAATTGGTGCAGTCAATGCATGGGGTTTTGATCTTGAAGCAGCCTGCTCAGGATTCTTGTTTGCGTTTCAAACAGGATCTGGATTAATTGAGAGCGGTCAATACAAAAAAGTTATGATCATTGGTGCTGATAAAATGAGCTCAATAACCGATTATACAGACAGAAATAACTGTATCCTATTTGGTGATGGAGGTGCTGCAGTTCTTCTTGAACCTATAGAAGATAAAAATTTTGGACTGCAGGATTCTATTTTGCACGTTGATGGTTCTGGTGAGGTAGCCTTGCATATGAAAGGCGGCGGAAGTCTCAATCCTCCTTCGCATGAAACTGTTGATAAAAAAATGCACTACATTTATCAGGATGGTAAAGCCGTTTTTAAAGTAGCTGTAAAAGGAATGGCGGATGTTTCAGTTGAATTGATGCAGAAAAATAATCTCAAATCAGAAGATATTGCTTATCTTGTTCCTCACCAGGCAAATATGAGGATTATAGATGCTACAGCAGAAAGAATGGGACTAAGCAGAGATAAAGTAATGATTAACATTGACCGATATGGTAATACAACAGCCGCTACAATCCCTTCATGTTTGGTTGAATACTACAGGGCTGGTAAAATTAAAAAAGGTGATAAACTAATTCTCTCGGCATTCGGTGCAGGCTATACGTGGGGTGCTACTTACATTGTTTGGGCTATCGATTAAGGAATGAGTAAGAAAGCTTTCATATTTCCAGGTCAAGGATCCCAGTATGTAGGGATGGCTAAAGATATCTTCGAGAAATCCGTAGAAGCAAGAGAAATGATCAGAACTGCTGATGATTTACTTGGCGTCAATCTCTCATACATTATGTTTAATGGTCCTGAAGATGAATTGAAGCAAACTCAGTATACGCAGCCCGCAATATTTCTGCATAGTGTAATTTTAGCAAGCATCATCAGAACTATTGATGCCGATGCCGCAGCCGGTCATTCGCTTGGTGAATATTCTGCGTATGTTGCATCAGGAACAATTCAGTTTCACGAAGCGATAAAACTTGTCAGGGCCCGCGGAGTTGCGATGCAGGAGGCTGGTGATCATAATAAAGGAACAATGGCTGCGATAATCGGATTGGAACCGGAAAAAGTTGAAAATCTTTGTGCTGAAGCCTCAGCTGATGGAATTGTGCAGTGTGCAAATTTTAATTCGACCGGACAGATAGTTATATCAGGTTCTGTTGAGGGTGTAAAGAAAGCCATGGAGCTATGCAAAGTCGCTGGAGCAAAAATGGTAAAGGAACTTGTGGTAAGTGCTGCTTTTCATTCGCCATTGATGATATCTGCTAAAGAAAAATTAAAATCAGCACTGGACAGTACGAATTTTTATACATCAAAATTTCCTGTTTATACAAACGTAACTTCAAAGCCCGCTGATAGTATTTCTGAAATCAAGTCACTGTTATCTGAACAGATAACCGCGCCTGTTCGTTGGGAAGAGGCAATCAGAAATATGATTGCTGATGGAATAGAAGAATTTTACGAAATAGGTCCCGGAAATGTATTACAGGGTTTAGTCAAAAGAATCAATCCTGATGCTAAAAGATTTGGAATAGACAAATTCGAAAATGTGGAGAAGTATATATAATGAGTGATCACTCAAGCAATTTTGCTGAAAAATTCACAAAGAAAATAAACGGTATTTTAATAGATCCGGCAATGTTCACTTACAAATTTATTTGTAATTGCCCCGGTGAATGCTGCTACTATGGTGTCTATACCGATCATAAAGAATATCAGTATATCCTGTCAATCCAGGACAAAGTAAAAGAAAATATGGATGAAACTCAATCGAAAGATGTAAATGGATGGTTTGAGCCGGAAGAAAAGGATGATGACTTTGCATCAGGAATTGCAGTTGGAACCGAAATAATTAATGGGAAATGTACTTTTTTAGATAAGAATGGTCTGTGCACTCTCCAGAAAATTGCTATGAAGGAAGGCGAACATAAGTGGAAATACAAACCGCTTTATTGTATTCTTTTCCCTCTGACAACGTATGAAGGAGTTCTCACAATTGATATTGAGCATATAGACAGACTGCCATATTGTAATATGGATCCCAATACCCGGTTAACAATGTTTGAAGCTTGCGAAGAAGAACTGAGACATTTTTTTGGCGAGGAAGGGTTCGAAGAGTTGAAAAATTATCGTGAAGAATATCTAAACGAAATTAAGATTGGAGTTAACGAAGATGTTGCCAAATAAAAGAGCTATAGTTACTGGTGGTACAAGGGGAATAGGAAGAGCAATTGTAAAAGAGTTGGCTTCTAAGAGCTGTTGCGGTGTTTTGTTTTCAGATGTAGCTTTTATTTATAACAGCTGTGATGAGTGTGCTGAAGAATTGCAGCAGGAAATTCATAATCCAGCAACAAAAATTTTAGCCTTCAAGGCAGATGCAACATCTCTTGATCAAGCTGAAGCAACGGTTCAGGAAGCAATTGAAAAATTGGGTGGAGTAGATATCCTTATCAACAATGCAGGAATTACACGGGATAATTTGCTTCTCAGAATGACTGAAAAAGATTTTGATGATGTAATTAATGCAAATCTTAAAAGTGTTTTTAATTACACAAAAGCAGTGATTAAGCATATGATTAAACAGCGATATGGAAGAATAGTTAACATAGCATCTGTAGTTGGAATCATCGGCAATCCTGGTCAGGCAAACTATGCTGCTTCCAAAGCTGGAGTAATTGGATTTACAAAGTCAATGGCTCGTGAACTTGCATCAAGAAATATAACCGTTAACGCTGTTGCACCGGGTTACATCGAAACGGATATGACCAGCAAATTATCCGATGAACAAAGAAAGAAATTAACAGATATGATTCCAATGGGCAGGATGGGAAAGCCTGAAGACATAGCTAAGGTAGTTGGATTTCTTTGTAGTCCTGAAGCAGATTATATTACCGGTCAGGTAATTGCCGTTGATGGCGGAATGACGATGTAGATAAAGTATCCATCGTTTGTTTAATAAAAACTATTTTTCTTAAATTTGAACAATAATTAACAATTATTAGATAAAACAGACTCTAATCACAAACTATTATAGGAGAGTTAAAATGGACGTCGAAACCAAAGTAAAAGAAATAATTATGGATAAACTTGGTGTCGAAGAATCTCAAATCACACCAACAGCTTCATTCATTAACGATTTGGGTGCCGATTCCTTGGACATCGTTGAACTGGTAATGGGTTTTGAAAGTGCATTCTCAATTTCTATCCCCGATGAAGACGCAGAGAAAATAGGCACCGTTGGTGCAGCTGTTTCATATTTAACTGAAAAACTCAGTTAATCTTAAGCAGTTATTACGGTTCTACATTTCTTTCTAAAATTATTAAGATGAACTCAATTCATTTCCCGGGAGAATTATATGTATAAAAAAAGACGGGTTGTTATAACCGGAATGGGAGCTGTTACTCCAATTGGCATTGGTGTGCAGGAATATTGGGAAGGCCTTATTGAAGGTAGAAATGGAGTTGATCTTATAACTCATTTCGACACGACAAAGTTCGATACAAAATTTGCTGCTGAAGTAAAGAACTTTCAACCTGATGATTACCTTGATAAAAAAGCTGCCAGGAGAATGGATCGATTTTGCCAATTTGCAGTTGCTACTTCGGAGATGGCCATGCAGGATTCGGGTCTTAACCTTGAAGTAATTGACAGGGATCGTTTTGGTGTTATTTATGGCAGTGGTATTGGTGGAATGAGAACTCTTCAGGAACAGCACTTTGCTTTTTTTAATGGACTTGACCCTCACAAGATAAGTCCATTTTTTGTTCCCATGATGATTTCTGATATCGCTGCTGGACAGATATCTATAAGGTTTGGTTTGAAGGGACCAAATTACGCTACCACTTCAGCTTGCGCTACGGCATCTCACGCAATTGCAGATGCCTTTTTCCTTATACAAAGAGGAAGTGTTGATTTAATGATGTGTGGTGGTTCCGAAGCAGCCATTACTGAAATATCAATTGGCGGATTTAATTCAATGAGAGCAATTTCAACATGGAATGATCGTTATAAAGAAGCATCACGCCCATTTGATAAAGACAGAAACGGTTTTGTTATGGGTGAAGGTGCGGGTACTCTGATTCTTGAAGAGTATGAGCACGCAATAAGTAGAGGTGCAAGAATACACGGAGAGATTGTTGGTGTCGGTCTTACAGGCGATGCCCATCATATTACAGCACCCGCTCCCGAAGGTGACGGTGCTTTTAGATCAATGAGAGAGGCAATTAAAGATGCCGGAATTACTAAAGAAGAAATTGATTATGTAAATGCTCACGGTACATCAACCGAGCTAAACGACCTTAATGAAACAAAGGCAATAAAAAATCTTTTTGGCGAACACGCAAATAAGCTTGTTATTGATTCAACTAAATCAATGACCGGACATTTGCTCGGCGCCGCTGGAGGTATTGAAGCTATCGGTACAGTTCTGGCAATTGAAAATAGTTTAATTCCTCCAACGATAAATCTTACTCATCCTGATCCTGAATGTGATTTGAATTATAGTCCGCTTAAACCAACTAAAAAAGAAATTAAATACGCTATCAGCAATACTTTCGGATTTGGCGGGCACAACGCTTCTCTCTTGTTTAAAAAGTTCGAGAACTAAATTTGGCTCTAAATATCGTGCGGCTGTTTAATCTTTTCAAGCCGCAAAAAAAAGAATTCACTTCAAAGGAAATTCAAACCTCATTTCCGCAGGAAACGTTTAATAAACTCGAAAAAATAATCGGCGCATCTATCCTTGATAAAAATATTTATGTTGAAGCATTAATTCACCGCTCCTACCTTGAAGAAAATGATCAGTTTACTCTCTCAAATGAACGACTTGAATTTTTAGGTGATTCTGTTCTTAATCTTATTATCGGAGAATACTTGTTTAACAAATTCCCGAATGAGGAAGAAGGCTTTCTTACAAAAGTCAGGGCAAAACTAGTTAACAGGAATGCTCTGAGTTTGGTTGCCGAGAACATGAATCTGGGCGAGCTTTTAATAATCAGCAGTAGTGTCCCGAAGTCAATTACCCATAATTCAAAATCTATGCTCTCTGATGCGCTTGAAGCTCTGATTGGAGCAATCTACCTTGATAAAGGAATTGAAACCTGCAAGATATTCATTCAAAGAAAAATTATTGAACCGGCATTAAAGAATGGTGAGCACCTTATTGATGAAAATTACAAAAGCCAGCTTCTCGAATATGCACAGGCAAACAAATTTTCTATACCTGTTTACCAGATCATAAGTGAAGAAGGACCTCACCATGATAAAACTTTTATTGCCGAAGTAATAATTGGTGAAAAGGTTTTAGGAGAAGGGAAAGGCAAAAGCAAAAAAGAAGCCGAGCAAAACGCTGCACAGGTTGCGTTGAAGAAAGTTTAGTTATTTCGTTTCTAACTTGATGTTAATTATTCCAATCTCACTATCGCCTTTCTCATTTTAATTTTTTAAGTTTCGAGTGTCATTCTGAGTCCCGAAGGGACGAAGAATCTCCAGAGACTCTTCGCTTTCCGCTCAGAGTGACAAGCGTGATGTCATTCTGAAGGAACACATTCGCTTTGCTCAGTGTAAACTTAGTGACTGAAAGAATCTCAAACTGCTCGAGTTTAGAACTATGAAAAAAAGAATTAAAATTTATAACATAGTTTTACTAACAATTGTTCTGCTTATCGCTTACAGCCTACAGCTTAACGCTACGATCAGATTCGTAAGCAAAACCGGAAACAGCACACCGCCTTACACAAGCTGGGAAACAGCCGCAGACAGCATCCAAAAATGCATTAACATTTCTGTATTTGGTGATACCATTTACGTAGCCAATGGAGTATACCAGGAACAAGTTGTGATGATAGATGGATTATCACTTATAGGTGCGGGGAGAGATTCTTGCATAGTGGACAGCAGAAGTTTTCCACCACAAGGATTACATACAATTGAAATAGCAGATAGCTGCCTTATTAAAGGTTTTTATATTCGTACATCTAATGATTTTAACTATGGTTATGGAATTTATACAATAGGACAAACCGGACTAATAACTGAAAACAAATTTTCAGATGCTAATACCGGCATCTACTTATACGATACAAAAATAGCTGCATACAATAACTACTTATTTAATGTAAGGAGAGGGGTAACCGCAGCAAATTCAAATTCAATAGTAAGAAAGAATGATATTTTCCAAACAACACAATCAGGTGCAGCAGGTATTTTTATCACCGCATTTTTCAACTATTACCAACCTATCATAGATTCAAACTATATCGTGGTAAGAATTGGAAAGGGTATTGAAAAATCAATTGGTGCTAGACCAATAATAAAAAACAATGTAATTGAATTTATACAGTTTGGAAGTGATGCCATTTCTCTATCGTCATCAGATTCTGCATTTGTTTATAATAATTTGATTCTGATTGGCACCGGGATCAGCGGTATTAATAATTTAACTGTACCATACTTACAAGTAACAAATAATTACATACAGGGTAGTTCTATCATCAACCAAAGGGGTATCCTAACAGGGGGTTCTAACGTAGTTAAAAATAATGTAGTGACTAAAACGGGGAGAGGAATACAAGTAGGCACTATTCAAAATCTTGAGTTGCAATACAACGACAGTTGGAATAACGATATCAATTATTATGGAATTATGCCTGACACAACAAACCTCTCAGTTGATCCAATGATCGTAAATGATGACACAACTCAAGGAGAATTGGATTTTCATCTTCAGATGTACTCACCTTTAATAGATGCAGGTGACCCAACTATTCTCGACAGAGACGGCAGCAGAAGCGACATTGATCTTTATGGCGGTCCTTACGGATGGACATACACTTACGAGGATTTAGCTCCCCGTCCACCGCATAATGTTACCGCAGTCATTGAGGAAGGATTTGTAAAACTAACCTGGAATAAAAATACTGAAGCGGACTTCTCACATTACAGGATTTACAGGGACACGGTAACAATAGTTATTTATGATTCATCAAAGATAATTGGAGAAACACCGGACACTGTGTTTTATGATAATCTTCCACCGGTAAACCACGAGATAAGATTCTATTATGTAATAACGGCATTCGACAACCAGGGAAATCAATCCTACCCAAGTGAAGAGATAAACGTATTGGTAACAGGTTTGGGAGAACATCCCCCAAAAGGATATGACGGATACAGACTGCTGAGCAATTACCCGAATCCTTTTAATCCATCTACAATAATTCCATATCGGTTAAAAGAAAGGGGACACGTTAGACTAAGTATTTATGATTTGAAAGGAGAATTGGTGCGAGTATTGGTAAATGAATGGCAGGAAAGGGGATACTATGAAGTAGTCTTCCAGCCAAATGCAGAAGACAAGAATAAGATTACCAAATTTGAAGTCCCTATGGGAAAAACATACAGTCATATGTCAAGCGGAATGTATATATATAGTATACAAGTAATTGATGAAAGAAATATTCCTGTGTTCACCGATTCGGAAAAGATGATCCTCCTCAAGTAAAAAATTAATTTAGCAAAAAATTATCCCCTCCTCATTTATGAGGTTGTGTGAAAATTCAAAAACTATAGACTCATTTTTAATCATTTATTGAACCCCTACGGGGTTCAGGTATTTTGGGATATTTTGTTTCTATAAATATTAAACTCCTACGGAGTTTAGCTCATCATCTGTTTTCGCTCCGTAGGAGCGATATGTTTGTAGAAAAAGGAACAAAAAAAAGAAACCTGAACTCCGTAGGAGTTCAATATTAAATGTTTGGTAAAAGAAATCCCATAATCAAATTTGTCCGGATAAGCGGGATCATTCAAAATCTAATTTTCATACAGTCCTTTATAAGGAGGGGTCCACTTTAGCGCGGGTGGTGTTAATAATAAGCAGTTAAGCACATCACATACTGCCTAAGAAATCTTTCCTTATTTCCTTAAATTTGCAATACAAAATTTTTCTGTTCGTAACACTCACATATTATTCAAAGAGAGCAACCAATGAAAGAATTCGACCACCCCGATAAATTTGTCAACAGGCATATCGGTCCAAATCAAGATGAAAGAAATGAAATGGCAAAAGCCTGCGGTGCCAGTTCAATAGATGATTTAATTGATCAAACCGTACCTAAAAATATCAGGTTAAAAGATCCATTAGCATTAACTCCTCCTGTAAATGAACATATCTTCCTAGAGGATTTAAAAAATATTTCACTCAAGAATAAAGTCTATAAATCATATATCGGAATGGGATATTATCCATCTATCCTTCCAACGGTAATTCAAAGAAATATTCTTGAAAATCCCGGATGGTACACTCAGTATACTCCATACCAGGCAGAAATTGCTCAAGGCAGACTTGAAGCATTACTGAATTTCCAAACAGTAATTTCTGATTTGACCGCAATGGAAATTGCAAATGCTTCATTGCTCGATGAAGGAACTGCCGCGGCTGAAGCAATGAGTATGTTTTACTCTCTTCGTCCAAAGGAAAAAAAGAATGCGAATGTATTCTTTGTTTCAGAAGAAGTTTACCCACAGACACTAGATGTCTTAAAAACCAGATCAAATCCTTTGGGAATTGAGATAAGAATCGGACGAGCAAGAGATGCTCAATTGACGGATGATATTTTTGGAATTTTAGTCCAGTATCCTGCCGGTTACGGAGAAGTCAGAGATTACACTTCGCTATTTCAACAGGCAAGTGAAAAGAAAATATTCAAAGTTGTCGCTGCTGATTTATTAAGCTTAACATTATTAAAACCACCAGGAGAATTTGGCGCTGATTGTGTTGTTGGTAGCTCGCAAAGATTTGGAATTCCGATGGGACTTGGCGGTCCGCATGCAGCATACTTCGCTACAAAAGAAGAATACAAAAGAAGCTTACCCGGAAGAATTATTGGTGTTTCAGTCGATGCTGATGGCAACAGAGCTTTGAGAATGGCTTTGCAGACGAGAGAGCAGCACATTAAACGTGAAAGAGCAACAAGCAATATTTGCACAGCACAGGTTCTTCTTGCTGTAATGGCTGGGTTCTATGCTCTTTATCACGGTGCAGAAGGTTTGAAAGCAATTGCGTTGAGAATAAATAAGTTTGCAAGAATGCTTGATCTTGCTTTAGCTCATTTTGGATTCAACCAAATCAACAAACATTATTTTGATTCTTTACTTATTGAAACCAGTAAATCAACTCTTGAAAAAATCAGAACGGAAGCATTAAAACGCTGGGTTAACTTAAGATACATAGATGACACTCACATCGGAATTTCATTTGGTGAGACCGTTGAGGAAAGAGATATCATTAAGCTATTGGAAATATTTGCTGCTGTTGCTGGTAAATCAGTTGATGATACATTGATCAGGGAACTTTCATCAAAAGCGGATAAAAATCCTGAAATTCTGTTACCAAGAACTTCATCTTATTTGACTCATCCTGTTTTCAGTATGTACAGAACTGAAACTGAAATGCTACGATATATGAAAAAATTGGAGAATAAAGATTTATCACTTGCTCATTCGATGATACCACTTGGTTCCTGCACAATGAAATTGAACGCAACAACTGAAATGATCGCTTTAACGTGGGATGAGTTTGCGCACATTCATCCTTTTGTTCCGAAAGATCAGGCAGAAGGATATATTGAAATATTTAATGAACTGGAAAAAGACCTTGCTGAGATTACCGGCTTCGATGCAGTTTCACTTCAGCCAAACTCAGGTGCACAAGGTGAATACACCGGCCTGATGGTAATCAGAGCATATCAGAAAGATAAAGGACAATCGAATAGAAATGTTGTTTTGATTCCTTCATCTGCTCACGGAACAAATCCTGCAAGTGCGGTAATGGCGGGAATGAAAGTAGTCGTTGTGAAATGTGATGACCGCGGAAATATTGATGTGGCAGATTTGAAAGCCAGAGCTGAAGAACACAAACAAAATCTTTCAGCTTTGATGATCACTTATCCATCCACTCATGGTGTGTTTGAAGAAAGTGTAACAGAAATTTGTAAAATCATTCACGACTGTGGAGGTCAGGTTTATATGGATGGAGCAAACCTGAATGCTCAACTTGGACTTACAAATCCCGGAATAATTGGTGCTGATGTCTGTCACTTAAATCTCCATAAAACATTCTGTATTCCTCACGGTGGAGGTGGACCGGGTGCTGGACCAATTGCAGTTGCAAAACATTTAGTTACGTTTTTACCCGGACATCCGGTTGTTCCAATCAATCGCGAGAAATCTATTACAGCAGTTTCAGCAGCTCCATGGGGGAGTGCACTTATCACTCTCATCTCTTATGCTTATATTAAAATGATGGGTGGTGATGGATTAACTTTAGCTTCTAAAGCAGCAATCCTTAATGCAAATTATATGATGGCAAAGCTGAAAGACACTTACAAAGTTCTCTATTCAGGATTAAATGGAAGAGTCGGCCATGAGTTAATTTTTGATATGCACGAGTTCAAACTCTCCTGCAATATTGAAGTTGAGGATATTTCAAAAAGATTGATGGATTTTGGGTTTCACGCTCCGACTGTTTCTTTTCCTGTTCATGGTACACTTATGGTTGAGCCCACTGAGAGTGAATCAAAAGCTGAACTTGACAGATATTGTGATGCATTGATTTCTATCAGAGAAGAAATCAGGGAAATCGAGCAAGGAAAATTCAGCAAAGAAGAAAATGTCCTGAAGAATTCTCCTCATACTATGGGCTCTGTAATTTCCGATGAATGGAAGTATACCTATTCCAGGGAGAAGGCAGCTTATCCATTACCATTTACACGTGAGAGTAAGTTCTGGCCAACTGTCAGACGAATAGATAATGCTTATGGTGACAGAAACCTTGTTTGTAGCTGTATTCCAATTGAAGAATATGCTCAGGAAACGGTTGGTCATTAGAATAATATTTTTATCTTGAATGTTTCAGCTTAATGAGTATTTTGTCCTCCCACAATTAGAAAATTAAGCTGAAACGTTTGACTAAATACATATCAGGATTTGCTTTGAAAAGGGAGACAATATTCTTTTCGATAAGGAATATTGTCTTCCTTACTTTATTTCCTATTTACTTATCCGCACAGACAGACACACTATTCTTTGAAGGTAACTACAACATCGTAGTTGATTCAATATTTATTACTGGTAATGACATCACTGAAGATTTTATTATCCTCAGAGAACTTAATTTTGGAATTGGTGATACACTGGATCATCATCTTACATCTTACAATCGGGAACGAATATATAGTCTTCGAATTTTTAATGAAGTCAAACTGATACCTTATCAATACAAAGAAAAAAATATTTTGCATATTGAGATCGAAGAAAGCTGGTACATTTATCCTATTCCTTTTGTTACACTTAATGACAGGGATTGGGAAAAAGTATCGTATGGAGTTTCTGTATCGCTGTTGAACTTCAGAGGCAGAAATGAAACGTTAAGTGGTTCTGCTGCGTTCGGTTACGATCCATCATTCAGTTTTAGATATTTTAATCCTAACATATCATACAATCAGAACCTAAACTTTCAAGTTAGTTTGAGTTATTCAACTTCGACAAATAAAAGTACTGAAGCTGAAAACTTATATGGAGCTTCTTTTGAGCAAAAGATTTTTTCTTCCAGAGTGCAGCTTGGTAAGAGATTTGGAAATTATCATTGGGCCTACCTAAAAACCGGTTTCGACTATATTGAAACGCCGTTTTATCAACAGGGAATAAATGCCTCGGATGATAATATTGACAAAACTTTGGTTGTTGGTGCAAGCTACGTTTATGATACTCGAGATTTAACTCTGTACGCAGCGGATGGCATTTATGCGCTTCTCAATTATGAATTTAAAGGACTTGGTATTGATGGAATTAATTATCGTGTTGCAGATTTAGAATTCAGAGAGTACAGAAAAATCGTCGAGAAGTTTACTGCCAAGTGGAGAATCTCAATGCGACATACTGCAGGAGAAACAGTTCCTTATTATGATTATTCTTATCTTGGTTATTCAGAGAGAATAAGAGGATATTTTCACGATGGGAAGAGTGAAGGTAATGATAGACTTCTTGCTTCTGTTGAAATAAATTATCCAATTATTCAGGAAACAAGAATTAATCTTTACTGGATTCCTCTTCTACCGAATTCACTTTTATCCTATCGGGTTGCAGTTATTGCAGGTTTATTCGGCGATACCGGAACTACCAGGAACTCCGGCGATCCATTAGCAATAAAGAATTTTAATTCAGGTTATGGTACCGGCATTTCATTTCTTCTTCTTCCGTATTTTATTTTCAGACTTGAATATGCTATAAACGACAACGGCAACACAGAATGGATTTTTGATCTTGGAGCTTCTTTCTAACATAGAGTTATATTACACTTCGAAAGAATTAATTAAGGAAGATCAGCTGATTCTTAAAGGAGATGAATTTCATCATTCAGTAAATGTAATGAGAAACACTATTGGTGATATTTTACATGTCACCGATGGAAGAGGTTCAATATTCACATCAAAAATTAGCAGCATAAATGAAAATCAACTAACTGCAAAGATCAAAGACGGAAGGGTTTTCGAAAACAAAGCCAGTAATATTTGGTTTTGTATCCCATTGTTAAAAAATCCTGACAGACTAAAATTCGCTTTTGAAAAATGTGTTGAGCTTGGGATAACAAATTTTATTTTGTTCAAGTCAAGACACACTCTTTCGAAAAAAGTTAAACCAGAAAAATTTCAGAAAACAGTCATGGCAGCTATGAAGCAGTCGTTAAGAGCATTTCTGCCTCAAATTACTTCTGCAAGTTTTAATGAGATTCTTCAATTTGATGGAGCGAAAATTCTTTTTGATCAAAATGCGAAGCAAGTTTTCGATGGAAGATTAATTAGTAATAGTTCGACATACTACTTGTTTGGTCCTGAGGGGGGATTTGATCAAACTGAATTAGAATCTGTTTCACAGGAAAATCGTTTTAGTCTAACCGAGAACAGGCTGCGGAGCGAGACCGCTATAATAAAGTGCGCATCACTCCTGAAGATTTAACAACTAATTTTCAATATTACACTTTAAAAAAAACGACCCAGTGTTGGGGTAACACTGGGCGCCGACCCTTGTACTTCAAAGGGCAGGGGAGAACCCTTTGAAAGGGTCAAAATGTAAATTTATGGGATTAAAATACTTCGAATGAAGATTCTTGTCAATAGTATCTAAAAATATTCTTTTAAAAGATTAACAAGAAAATATCCTCCCCGGTTAATTTCTAATCGTTTTCTTCTGAATTTATTGAATTCCACCATTCTTTTTTCAGAACATCGTATTTCATTTTCTGCTTTGAATCGAGAAGAGATTCAACCTGAGAATTAATCGAAGATACAAGTTCTTGTTTATCCTTGTATCTGATTTCCCCGGAACCTGCAGTTATTTTTTGCAATTCACTTCCATAGGTTTTGAGCAATCCTGATACCGCAGATTTCTGTGAATCATTCAGTAAAAGTTTCATTGCGAGTTTGGATGTGAGATCATTAATCTCTTCATCAGTTAAATTTGATTTCATATCCGTTTGTGCAATCAGTGTCATATAGCTGACTAACATAAAAATAAATACTGCTAACTTTTTCATATCGATATATATTTTATTTAAAATATTCTTAAAATTATTACAGCCTTAAACTACAATACATTAAACCTTTTGTCAATGCATTCAACTATTATAATTTGAAAAGAACACTATTTTTAAGATATTCACACGCGTTATTTTAACTATTAAATGATTTATCAAAAAAAGACAAAACATTAATTGGATAATAAAGAAGAAACTGCTTTAAAAATCCTGGATCGATATATTCAATATCTAACCAAAGTACACCTTCGAGTATCTGAGCGTATAAAAAATGAATATTCATATCAGGTAGCAATAAATGATAATAAGGAAAAAATATCTCTCCATGTTTTCTTTGGAAAAAAGGGGAATAAAATTGTTCTTCAGGGGAACAAGGACTTAAAACTTTATAAAAAAGTTAACGAACTAATTTTTGGAGAGACGCTAATTCCAGATTCTAAACCTGAGCTAGAGCCTTCCTATCCTTATGCTGGAACTGATGAATCAGGAAAAGGAGATTATTTTGGTCCGCTTGTAATTGCTGCTGTCTATCTTACTCCTGAAGCTGGCAAGTTCTTGAAAGCTTTGGGTATAAAAGATAGTAAGGAATTAAGCGATTATCAGATTAAAGAGTTTGCAAATGAAATAGGAAAAGTGAATGAAATCATATTTGATGTTGTTCTTATTTCACCTGAAAAGTATAATCAATTGTATGAAAAAATGGGTAACCTGAACAGATTAATGGGTTGGGCACATGCACGTGCTATTGAAAATCTTTTAGGTAAATGTGATGCCGGTGAAGTTATAAGTGATAAATTTGGGAACGAAAAATTAATCATTGATGCATTGCAGCAAAGAGGAAGATCAATAAATTTAAAGCAGGTTACTAAAGCAGAAAAATTTATGGCAGTTGCAGCAGCTTCGATACTAGCACGTGATGCTGTTGTTAAGTGGTTTAATAGTCAAAGCAGAAAATATAAACTGGATATACCAAAAGGATCATCTACTGAAGTTGAAAAAATGGGGAAACAATTGTTTGAGAAATATGGAGAAGAGATGATGAGAAAAATGGTTAAAATACACTTTAAAACTTCTAAAAAAGTTTTTAATTCATAAGGAAAAAAATGGCTAAAAATAATGAGGTGAGAAAAATAGGAGTACTAACCGGTGGCGGTGATTGTCCCGGTTTAAATGCGGTTATTCGCGGTGTTACAAAACCAGCTCAGGACCACGGTATGACTGTATTTGGAATTTTAGATGGCTTCGAAGGTTTTGTTGAGGGTAAAACAAGTGAACTCCGAGACGAAGACGTTTCAGGAATACTTTCTCGCGGCGGTACAATTCTGGGTTCTTCAAATAAAGGTGATCCGTTTCACTGGCCAGTCGAAAAAAATGGAAAAATAGAAATTGTGGATAAGTCCCAAAATGTTTTACGAAATTATAAAGCATTAGATCTTGATGCAGTCATTGCTATCGGCGGTGATGGTACTATGCACATTTGTAATAAACTAATGGAAATGGGTATCAATATGGTTGGGGTTCCCAAAACAATTGACAACGATCTTGATGCAACCGATGTAACCTTTGGTCATGATTCGGCAGTGTATGTAGTTTCGATGGCACTTGATCGTTTGCACACCACTGCTTCCTCGCACCATCGTGTGATTGTTGTCGAAGTTATGGGAAGATATGCTGGCTGGATAGCACTTCATGGTGGATTATCCGGTGGTGCCGATGTGATTCTAATTCCTGAAATACCATTTTCATGGGAAAGTGTATATGATAAAATTCATAAAAGAGAACTTAAAGGAAAGCGATTTAGCCTGGTTTGCGTTGCTGAAGGAGCAAAACCGATAGGTGGACAATTAGTAACTCAAGGAACTGATGTTAAAAGAACTGATCCAATTCAGCTGGGCGGAATTGGAAAAGTTGTAGCAGATAATATTGAAAAGAACACGGGTAGGGAAACACGAGTAACAGTATTAGGTCATCTTCAAAGAGGAGGAAGTCCAACTCCCTACGATAGGATTTTAGCAACTAAGTTTGGTGCATTCGCAATTAGTTTGGCGGCGAGGAAAAAATTTGGAAAGATGGTGGCTCTCAAAGGTAATGAGATTGTCGATGTTGATATTGCAGATGCTATTTCCAAGCAAAAGTTAGTGCAACCTAATAACCAGGGTGTGCTCGCCGCCAGGGCTGTTGGCATAAGTTTCGGAGATGAATAAGCAATTAACTCATTGGAAAATTATTATTGATTTTAGGGGTTCCAGCCTATATATTTGGGTTGCTTTTTTTAAGTATTGATGCTTGATTATTATCTGTAATTTGATTTTTGTTATTTGACATTTTAACGATGGGGTCGTAGTTCAGTTGGTTAGAACGCCTGCCTGTCACGCAGGAGGTCGCGAGTTCGAGTCTCGTCGGCCCCGCACTCAAAAGCCTTAATATGAAAAGTATTGAGGCTTTTTTTATTTTCTGACTTTCCAAAAATCCCGCTGACAGTGTGACGACTATGTAACGACTTTGTACCGACTTTTTGCAGATACAATCTATGAATTGATGAATGATTTAGTTGATTTGAAAACATTATAAACAAAGATAACTTAATTAAAATATTTTATCCAATCCGTTTGGATCATATTGTTCAAAAATCTTTGAACATATTTTGCATCTGAAATACCGACCGATAACTACATTACGAGAATTAACAAATGAATGAGTTTCTTCAGTAACCCGTAAATGCTCTTTACAGTTATGCTGTGGAAACATTTCAGACTTTATGATGACACCAGGTATTTTAACTTCCTGCATTGGCTTACTCCTTCTATTAGTTGGTAAATCAGATAAGGGCACACTACCCCTCCGAAAAAACATTTTTTGCCCCTTAAACAACAGTTTTAAGTTTGATTTACTGAGAGAAGGAAAGGCGAAAAGGATTGCCGATAGCAAAGAGATTGGTGATACTTTTTGCCTTTACCAGGTTAGGTTAGAACTGAAATAAAGGAGAGATGAAAAGGAAAAGATAAAACAACCAAACGCAAATTGGATAGAAAGGGCAAAAAAGAATTATTAAAAACTAAAAAAATAGACCAGTGAATTAACTTAAAAAGCAAAAGATTTTGATTAAAACGAAAAGGTTTACAGTTAATATGAAAATTATTACTTGTTAATTATAAAGGGATAGTGTTTGACACTTTAAACTTATATGACGAAGTTTGTCATATTAAATTATTGACCACCCTGAGACTAATTAAATTTAATGAAAAAAAATTCATTAAGTAGTTTAGTTTTTTTACTTTTTTGGTTAAGCAGAAAAAAATGAGCCAAGAACATATTCCATAATTAGGGAAAAATAAACTAATGAATATTAGAATAGCATTAAATAGTGTAAAGATTTTTCTTAAAAAAAATCATTTCATAATTAGGGAAAAGCCGTACGTAGCGGCGAAAGCATTTTTGCTTATATTCTACGGATGCGCAGCTAACCTGGAAACAACTGTTTACACGGATGGCGTTGTAAAAATAAAAAGTGAATATTTAATAGATAATTGTTCAACTGATGAATTTAGCAAAAAAACTACACCAGATACAATTTCAGAACACAATTATACTGATATAAGAAGAGTTAATTTTTTTACCATTGATGGATACAATCCAAAGAATAGTATGTATATAAACTGTTTACAATACAAGCTCGTAAGTGAGTATGACTACACCAAAGATCTGGCAATGAAATTAATAAAACATATAACATATTACCAATATATAGAAGGTACTCTACTTTACCCAGGAGGAGTAATTACAGAGTGGAGCTGGGTACCTGATCCAGATATGCCAAAGGTATATAAATGGACATCACCACGCGGAGGAGTTTGGGAAACGAGTAAGAAGTATGAGAAAAAATATATTGGAGAGAACAAGCCGTCGAGAAAGGATTATATACAAAGTGTAATAGGAGTTGACATTGACACAGTAGATTATGATAATAGCTTTACACGAATAGGTTTCTTCTTCAATCAAAGTAGAACGGGAGAAGGAGCAATTTTTGTAAGTGATATTATTAGAAACGAAGGATTTGATGGAGTATATGGAGAAATAAAAGTAAACCAGAATATTACTGTTTTAAATGCTGTACATTATGGTGTACCGTTTATAGCTAGCGCGATACCAATTATACAAATTGAATCTGGAGAATGGGGAAGGGGGACAAAACCTAATCCATTGATGTATATCCCAATTGCTATAATGACTTACTTTGCTACAAATTGGTTACTGAATATATTTGTGCCTGATGAATCTTCAATAACAGTAGAAATGACGATGGCTCGATTAAAAAATGATCCCAAATAGTGAAATCATTAAGACATTTGGCTAAAACAAAATGAAAGCAGATTATTATAAGGTTGAGCTTAATGCTTCAGGATTTGCTTCAGGTGAAAATTTGTATAGAATTAAAGCAAGAGATTTTGTTGAGACAAAGAAGACGGTGTTAATGAAATAAAAAACAGATTGATTTATAAAGCCGCTGAAATATGCGGCTTTTTTATTGCGTTAGGGATTGAGTGCTTGCATAAACACACGAAGTGAGTTTACCGATAGGCGAAAAGCCCGACCCCCTTTGTGCAAAAAGCAAAAGGGGGTAACGCCCTGGCTATGTTAATGCTACGCCGAGGTAAACCAAAAAATTATGGATAGATTTTTATTTCAATAAAAAAAGGAATATCGGGAACAGCTTGCAAACCACCGCCGTTAGAAGTGAAACTTTCTAATCTATAAGTATCATCAGCAGTTCTTTGACCTAAGATATAGTAAGCCACACTAGCAGAATTTGAAAAAATTGAAACGAAAGAAGTTTTGTTTTCAGAAAAAACACTGCCAGTAGCAGTAATGTCAATTCGTTCTCCAACATCACTTACGTTATCCCAAGTGAAAGTATCACCGGTAGTGTTTTTAATTTCAGTTACGGTTGGATCACTATTGGTATTCCACACAATGTGAGCAATATATTCTTTTATTCCATTTTCAGAAATATTACCAGTAACTACAAGATCACCAGTAAGAGTAAAATCTCCAGTAACATCAAGATTGCCATCAATTGTAGTATTAGAATCAAGAGTAGTTTCACCGGAAACGGTTAAGTCTTTCGCAATATCAACATTGCCGTAAGGCCAGAGAAGATTACCACCGCGAACCCACCATTGGGCATTTGCAGTGCCAATTAAGAATGAACAATTAAGAATTAAGAATAAGAAAAGAGTTTTCATTTTAAGACCTTTCAGATTATTAGTTAAGAATCTATTGCAAATTGTGTATCAGAATTACGAAGACTTGGTGAAGCGTAACCGTCAAGAACTTCAAAATCTGCTTCAGTAGCATCGTGAGATGTAACGGCAATGCAGACTTTAGCTTCAACCTGAAGACCTTGATTAACTTCGTCCTGAAAAAATTTAGCAGCTATGAATTCACGAACAAAATCCATAACAGCTTCCTGATAATCAATTGTTGGAGGATCCGGCCAGGGTTCGTCCTCTGAGATTTCAAAGCGCAATTCAAATGAAGCAGAAGCCATTGTAAATACCTGAAAAAAATTATGGGTTAAGTTTGCTTAGTTTGATATTATCCAATGTGCTAAGTGATTTGGCTTTATTTACCGGGCTATCTGTGCCAGGGAAAATTAAAAACTTAAACCAATCAGCACCGCTGCTGTTGCCGATCAAATAACATTGGTTTTTTGCATTCAATAAAACATTTATATCATCAGTAAAAGCACCAATTGCACAATATTCATAGATATAAGCTATAACGGCATCAATAGCATTTTGCGGCAAGAAATCAGATTCAAAGTTTAGAGTAAATGTAACTTCCATTGGAATACCTTTAAGAAAAAAAAATTAATGACCAGTGAGCAAAACACGAATCAATTCATCTGCTCCGGTTGAAGCATCCAAGGCATAACCAGCTACAGCACCGGCAGCATAAGTTATGACTTTACCTGCAGCGTTTGATTGAACTTTAGCACCAGCTGCAAGGGCAGCACCGGAATAAACAAGAGCAATTCCAATGCAACAGACCGGAGCCTGCTCACCGATTTCTGTATTAGCTGCAAGAACGCCAAGAGGTTTAGCACCGTTACCGCAGACATTTCCGTCAAAAGCGATAAAGAGATTCTGCTTTGCTGAAAGATCAGCATCTGCTTCAATGGAAGTTATTAATATTGGCTGTTCAGTTTTCATTTTATTAGTCCTTCGTTAGTGTTAAAAATTTACTTTGATCACTGCGATAAAACTCAGTGTAAATCTTTTGGATCTTTTACTTTGGGAGCTTCTTTTGTTTTCACAGCAGAAGTGGTTGCCGGAACTTCAACAAGATATTGTTCAAATTCCTTTTCATACTTCTGAGGAATTGTAGAACCTTCCTTGTATTTCTTACCTTCAATCCAGGCTGCTGTGCCTTTTAATAATTTCATTGAATTACCTTTTTATGAGTTGGAAAATATTAAGCGTTTGTATCGTTTATTATGTAACCGGCATCAGAGCCAACAATCTTTGAAACAAAGATGTCAGTATTACGAATCATCAGAACTTTACCACCTTCGGTATAGGTATCAACAACCGGCATATTTTTCTTTTTCAAAGTGTAACCAAACGCAGGCTCAAAATAAGAGCGAGGAATGTTGCTTTGAGCATTAGGCACGTAAGCGATAATTACGTTATCAGACCAAACATCGCTGAATACATTTGCATCAGAAGCATAGACAGCATCGCCAATGTAAAGCTGTTCAAAATCCAAAAGCTGTTTAAGGAGTTCTGGAGTTATAACTCCTTTTTGTGAATATTTGATTCGATCAATTACGCCGGGATGTTCTTTCAAAGCTGCGTAAGCAGACGCACCCATAACACAAACATTTGGACGAACACCTATTGAAGCCCTCACAGCTTCAACAGCATCAGAAAAAATAGGGAACGGATCGGAAGAAGTGTTTGTGAATTTATCACCAGCAGCAAGAGTGACTTTGTTTCCTGCAGGAAAGTTTGCTAAATCCTGAGCCATATCAGCTGCAATTTTTTCAAGCCTTAAAGCGATACCATCAACACAAACTTTTGTTGCATTCATTTTTGTGGGAAGTGCATCTTCCTGTTCTTCGCGATAATCGATTGGATATTCAAGATCGTGCTCGGTTAAGACAAAATCAATCGAAGATCTATCTTCCGGACTGATTCTGTTAGATTTAGCACGGATAGCTCTTTCCGTGTTGTAAATCTTGAAAGATTCTTTTGTGAATAGCGGAATTTTACCAGCTTCCTTTTGAACTGTAACAAACGGAAAGAGTGCAGAAGCAATCATCATTGAATTGTGATAACCACGAGCAAGGTTTGTCAAAACCGGATCGACTACACGTTTAGTTGAAAGACTACCCATTATGTGTTCCCCTTAAAATGATATTAATAGATTATTATTTCGATACAAAGTTTATTGCTTCAACGTATTCAACACCTTCATTAGCCTGCATATATTGCAGAGCTTTCTTGTGGATTTGAAGCGAATCCTGATCAAGAGTAAAACCATCAAATTCGTTTTCGTTTATTTTAAGATTGGCAGGTTTTTCAGCGAAGTTTTCATAGTAAATAATTTTAGGAAACGAATTGACCAATGCGATCAGGTGCCTTGTGAAATCTGATTGAAACTTAGCAGGGGAGAAGTCCGCTGAAAAGTTTTGTGTTTGAGCGAAGTTAGATACAGCAAGCACCTTTTCTTTAATAGCCGGTGTAAGAGTTCCGTCAGAGACTTTAGAATCAAGCAGGGATTCAAAATCAGTATTTGATAACTTTGCCTGAATGGAATTGACCTGAGATGATAACTTTGATAAAATAGCTTTTGTGGAATCAGATTCAGTAAAATTCTGTTGAATAGAGCTTATCGTTTCCTTGAGATGATTTATTTCCTGGGATAATTCAGAATATTTAGTTGAATCAATTTCAGGCTCTTGTTCTACAGTTTCTTTTTCAAATATTTTCTCTTCAGCAATCTCAAATTCATAGACTTCTGAGGAAAGGGAAGAGAACTGAATATCTGATAAACCCTTAACAGCAGGCTTAGCCGCCCCTAGAAAGCCTATATGGCGAAGCTTACCTTCCGGAGTAAGAGAAATGCTACGCTTTTTATATCTACCTTCTTTTAATGCATTAAGAAAGTCTGGATGGAGCTTATCTTCGGGAGCATCCGCAATGAGTTTGCCATCATCTGTGACAGAAAGAGAACTAACCCAGCCAAAGGCGGGATCATTATCTTCAGGATGACCGATAACTATTGGTGCTTCGTCTTCTTCTGGTTTATAAGAGTTTGCAATGAAGTTGAGTTCATCAAGTGTGTATTCTTTAGAAATCCCCTTATCGCTTGTATGAGTGCCAGTTTTGAATATTTCAAATGTCATTAGTTATCTCCCTTTTAACTAACAAATTAAAGTAATATATAGTATAAACTTAACTAACTAATGCAAATATAAGCAATTACTTTAATATATGCAAATATATTTGTATATTTGCCTTATTAAATTAGTATTATTTATCAATTTACCTAAATAATTAAGGGGAGACTAGAAAATGAGAGGTAAAAAGGATATACCAATTGATAAGCAGGTTGAAAGACTTGCTGCTTACGGCTTGAATAATAAGGAGATAGCAGAGGTCTTAGGATATGACGACACCACCCTGAAAAGGAAGTTTGAGAATTTTCTTATAAAAGGGAGGGGCGAACTTAAAAAGAGACTAAAGCGAAAACAGATTGAAGTTGCAATGCAGGGTAACGTATCAATGTTAATTTGGCTTGGGAAACAGTATCTGGATCAAAGCGAAAAGGTAGTTGAGACGGGAGACTATCAAATAATGATCAAGAGAAAACAAGTAGGCAGTCCGGCTTCGTAAGACTACGCCGTGATAAATATGAGAAATTTGGAACTTGAAATAGGATACCACACTAATCAGGAAAAGATATTCTTTGAGAGCGGAGCAAGGTTTAAGGTTATTGCAAAAGGAAGAAGATTTGGACTTACCAGGGGTTTTGCAAACTACATTATTGAGCAAATGCTTGATGGAATATCACCTATTCTTTGGGTTGATACTGTTTACGGCAATATTGAGAGATATGTGGAAAGATATTTTATCCCTACTCTAAAAAGTCTACCAAAAAATTTATGGAAGTATCGAGCGAATAGAAATGATCTAAAAATAGGTAATAGTGTTTGTGATTTTAGAAGTGCTGATAATCCTGAAAATATTGAGGGGTTTGGCTATGCTTTGATAGTAATAAATGAAGCGGGTATTGTACTTAAGAACAGAAACCTTTGGAGCGAATCAATTCTGCCGATGATACTTGACCAAAAAGCGAGAGTGTTGATTGGTGGAACTCCGAAAGGTAAAACAGTTAAGAGAACAAAAGAGAAGCATTTGTTTTATGAGTTGTTTGAGAAAGGTTCAAAGTCCAATGTTCAAAGTCTAAAACAAGAATGGAAGGCATTCAATTACAGTTCATATGACAATCCTTTACTGGACCCGAAAGAGATTGATGAATTGGTGAAAGAGATTTCGCCTGCGTTAAGAGATCAAGAGATATATGGGAAGTTTGTTGATGCTGAAACTGCAGGAATAATTAAGCACGACTGGTGGAGATATTATGAAGATGAGAATAAACTGTATGAGCAAAGAGTATTAAAGAAGGTGCAAAGCTGGGACACTGCTTTTAAGAAAAACCAGGAGAATGATTATTCAGTATGTACGACGTGGTTAGTTGGTGTTAATGCTTTTTATCTGATTGATATGTGGAAGGGCAGAGTTGAGTTTCCGGAATTAAAGAAGAAAGTAGTTGAGCTTTATGAACTTCATAAAATAAATGAGATATTGATCGAAGATAAAGCAAGCGGTCAAAGTTTATTGCAGGAACTGCAGCGAAATACAAGGCTGCCGATTAAACCTATTAAAGTTGAGCAAGATAAAATAGCAAGAGTTAATGCGATTACTCCTTTTATTGAAGCTGGCAGAATTATCCTACCACAAAATAAATACTGGCTTAAAAGTTTTACTGATGAGTGTGAGGAATTCCCTAATGGTGAATTTGATGATGTTGTTGATAGTATGAGTCAGTTTTTATTAAATGAAAAAGGGAAACCTACCGGGGATTATAAAAGCATAAAGCACATTCCAAGGGGAAAAATAAAAACTAAGTATCATAAGTTTAATAAACAGAGATCATAGTCCGCCAGAGGCGGACAGGAGGGGAAGAATGAAAAATTCAGGATTATTGACAACACAGATTGCAACCAGAGAACGATTTGAAGATGCAGCAACTAAAATGATGAGTGTTCTTCCTGATCCAGATACGATATTTACTGAAAATAATTACGACTATACTGTTTACAGAGATATTCTGACGGATCCTCATTTGATGGCAACAATCCAACAGAGAAAAATGCAAGTGATGCAGATGGATTATCAAATTGATTTTAATGGTGAAAGCAGCATTAAAAAGGATGTTGAAGGTATTTTTAAGAAACTGCCGGTTAGCGAGATAATCGGTGATATTATGGATGCAATATTTTTTGGCTACGCGGTTCAGGAGATCGAATGGGCGAAAGAACAATCAAAACTATTCCCCCAAAAGCTGATTGGCAAACCGCAGGAGTGGTTCATCTTCGATAAGCTAAATGAACTGAGAATGAGAAAGTACAGGAATGGATATTATTTTTTTGAGGAAGGTGAAAAGCTCCCACCGTATAAATTCATACTAACGCAACACAAACCAACTTTCACCAATCCTTACGGTGAAAAGATACTAAGCAGATGCTACTGGCCTGTCCAATTAAAGAAAGGTGGAATAGAATACTGGCAATTGATGATGGAGCGTTACGGAATGCCTTACCTGGTTGGGCGTTATCCAAATACATTTACAGAACCACAGAAACAAGAGTTTCTTGAACAGCTTGAAGATATGGTGAAGGATAATATTACAATCTTTGAGGAAAGTTTGGGGATTGAGATTAAGGAAAGTCCGAAGTATGAAATCGGACAGTTGTATGAAAACCTTGTATCATTCCACAATAAAGAAATAAGCAAAGCAGTTCTTACTGTAACGCTGACTACCGAGGTTGAGGGAGTTGGTTCATACAAAGCAAGTGAAATTCATAAAGAGATGCTCGGTTATCTTGGAGTGAGCGATAAGAAGCTGGTTGAATCATCTTTGAACAAGTTAATAGATTATTTCTGTGAACTGAATTATGGAAATGTTGAAAGACCGAGAATCAAGCTGACTAAAAAAGAAGCTATCATCGAAGAAAGTGTAGAAAGAGATAAAACACTAACTGATATGGGAGTTAAATTCAGCAAAGAGTATTATATGAAGAGGTATAATTTGGGGGAAGGGGATTTTGAGATAAGTTATTA
>JACZKK010000207.1 GCA_014860115.1 Ignavibacteriaceae bacterium | reverse complement strand
GAGTTTAGTGATGATAAATATCTTATCATGGCCACCGAGCAAGGTACCGTGAAAAAGACAACACTGTCTGCATATGGAAATGTTCGTAAAGGCGGCATAAACGCAATTAACCTGAAGAAGAACGACAGGCTTATAGAGGTTAAAATGACGGACGGAACCAACGATATAATGATTGGAACACGTAACGGCTTTGCCGTGAGATTTAATGAAAAGGATGCGCGTGACATGGGCAGAACCGCAACCGGAGTAAGAGGAGTTCGTCTGGGCAAAGGTGATAAAGCAGTTGGATTGCTTGTTATTAAACGACAGGGAATGAGTGTGCTTGTTGTTACAGAAAAAGGATATGGTAAAAGATCGGATGTAAATGATTACAGAATTACACATCGCGGTGGCAAAGGTGTGATCACTGTGAAAACGAGCGATAAGATAGGCAAAATGATAGCGCTGATGGAAGTAAACGATAATGATGAGCTTGTTATTATTTCTACCAAAGGAATGGTTATCCGGCAAAGTATGAAAGACATTCGAGTGATGGGAAGAGCAACACAAGGCGTAAGAGTGATCAGGTTGAAAGATGGCGATTCGATAGCGGACATTGCTAAAGTTGTGCCCGAAGAGGAGAACGGCGAAGAGGAAGAATAAATCAAAAATATATTTACTTAAAAAGGGACCGAGACAAGTCCCTTTTTTATTATTATGAATTAATAAATATATCCTGGGATAAAACAAAACAGATGGTTGTAAAACAATGAAGAAATTACTAATAATGTTTCTCACAATAATATTTTCTATCTCGGTAACTCCACAGATAGCAGACGGTGGTTTTGATAGCATTAAGAGTGAAAACCTTATGATGACCGTCGAAACTCTTTGCTCAAAAGTATTTGATGGAAGGCTTCCCGGAAGCGAGGGCTATGATAAGGCAGCAGCGCTTGTCTCTGAAAGGTTTAAACAGATTGGACTAGTTCCAGCGGGTGATGAGGAATATTTTCAATATCTAAATGTTGAATACAACAAGATAGAATCTCCGGTTGTATTTAAAGTGATTTACAGAGAGAGCGTGATTTCCTATCAACATGGAAAAGACTTTATATTAAGGGGATTTACAGGCTCGGGTGATTTTATATTGCCAGTTGCATTCTGCGGATACGGAATATCAAGACCCGATCTTGGTTATGATGATTATACCAACATAAATGTGAAAGACAAAATCGTAATGGTTTTCAAACAAAATCCTTCCTGGAAAATAAATGATGAAGCGTGGGGACAGGAATATCCGAGAGAAAAATCAACCATTGCGTATCAACAAGGCGCAAGAGGAATTCTCTTCGTTTCTAAACCAAATGATACGAAGCCGCAACCACTAATTGGAAGTGTTATGCATGGTGAAGGAGTGCAGCTTGAAGATTTTCCACAGCTTCACCTATCGTTGGAAACAGCAAATGAGCTGTTGAGTCAGGCAGATATTTCAATTAATGAATGTCAAACAACGATAGACGAAACGATAAACCCCCTTTCATTTCTAACAAGAATGAATGCGGAAATAAAAGTAAATGCAGAATATGAAAATTCAGCAAAAACTGTGAATGTTGTTGGAATGATCGAAGGAAATGATCCAAACCAGAAAGACGAGTATTTAGTAGTTGGTGCTCACCTTGATCATGTTGGCTCACAGGCTGAATTATTATTTCCCGGGGCCAATGACAATGCTTCGGGTTCGGCAGCCGTTCTTGAAATAGCAGAAGCTTTTAAAGCCAGCAACTCAAAGCCAAAACGAAGCATTTTGTTCGTGCTTTTTGCAAGCGAGGAACAGGGATTGTTCGGTTCAAAATATTTTGTGAACAACTTGAATATTGATCCGGAAAAAATAATTGCCATGTTTAATCTTGACAGCATTGGTTCCGGTGACAGCATTCAGATTGGTAATGGAAAAAGCTCTCCGGAATTATGGAACATTGCAAGAAAAATGGACAAAGAAAATTTTAATCTTGTTGTCGAAGATACATGGGGCGGAGGTGGTGCGGACCTTACACCTTTTTATGAAAAAGGAATTCCCGGCTTGTATTTTGTTTCAAAGTACAGCTATGAGCACCTACATCTTCCAACGGACACACCGGAAACTTTGAACCTGGATTTACTTGCCAACATAGTCAGACTTGCATACCTGACAGCAAGAGAAGTTGCAGACGGAAATTATCGCAAAGAAACAACAATAAAATGAAGCAATAAAAATGTTTAAAGATCATTTCATCCACTTATTTAAATACAATGATTGGGCAACAAGACAAACTGCCGAATCAATAATGAACCTTAAGAAGAAGAATAGAAAATCGGAAAAACTTCTTTCTCACATAATCTCCGCACAAAAAATCTGGCTTAATAGAATTCTTGACAAAGGCATTGTAACCGATCCCTGGCAGATATTAACACAGGAAGAATCGACTTCACAATCACCCCCCCTAACAGCAGCATGGATAAATTTACTTGAAGGCCTTAAGGAAAAAGATTTTGAAAGAAGGATTGATTACAAAAATTTAAAAGGCGAAAAATTCTCAAACACAATTAAAGATATTATTGTACATGTGATTAATCACTCAACATATCACCGGGCACAGATTGCACAGTTGATCAAACAATCGGGAGGCGAACCCGCAAAGACCGACTATATTCTTTATCAGAGAATGTTTCAAAGCAATTAACCGCCACCGCCCCCTTTTAACGACCGAGCCACAAAAGAAAGATAATTAAACCAATGCATTTCATATTAATTGTCAATAATATTATTGCAACGCATCGTTACTTACTTAATTTTACACATAGAATTGCGAGTAGTATTTCGTAAAAACGAAAACACTCAAGTGTTGACCCCAAAATGATAGGGCACACATTAGATTCATCGATTCATAATAAACAGGAGGAGTTTGCTATGAAAACACGCTTGCGGCATTTCGTTTTAATTATCATCACATCTTTAATTATTATATCACATCCAAATGCACAGTGGATACAATCAGGCCCATATAATAATTTTATTCTTGCTTTTGAGACTATTGGGACAAAATTATTCACAGGCTCTTATGGCGGCGGAGTGTATTTATCATCAGATAATGGCGTAACTTGGATAGCCGTAACGCCAGGGTTGACTAATTGGTATGTTTCGAGTCTAACCGTCAGAGGCAACACACTATTTGCAGGAACAGATGACGGGGTGTTTCTTACAACAAACAATGGCACACTATGGACTCACAAAGGCTTATCAGGTAAATATGTTCAGGTAATATTAGCAGATGCCACGGATCTATACGCAGGAACTTTCGGAGACGGAGCTTATTTTTCATCCAATAGCGGAACTTCCTGGACGGAAATTAATAATGGGCTAAACAGCGATTATGTTATTTGTTTTGTAGTGAAAGACAGCATGATTTTTACAGGAACATATGGTGGGGGGATTTTCAAATCAACTAATCACGGTTCCGGATGGATAAGTGTAAATAATAGCCTGACAAATATGGATGTTAGATCGCTAGCTTTAATTGATACCACTCTTTTTGCGGGAACATACGGAGGTGGTGTATTTCTTTCAAAGAATAATGGAAACAGTTGGACAGCAGTCAACAACGGATTGAACAATAAAATTATTCTGCCAATGACCACAAGCAGCACAAATCTTTTTGTTGGAACAAGCGGGGGTGGCGTATTTCTTTCAACAGATTATGGAAATAACTGGACAGCAATTAATGCCGGGCTGACCAATTTAGGCATAGCCGCTTTGAAAGTTATAGGCACCAAGATTTTTGCAGGCACAGTTAATACGGGTATTTGGAGAAGGCCGTTATCAGAAGTAATTACGGGTGTTGAAGGAGAAACAAATAAAATCCCTGCAAAGTTTTACCTTTATCAGAATTATCCCAATCCCTTTAACCCAGCCACAAAAATTTCATTTAGCCTTCCCCAAAAAGCCTTTGTTCGTTTAAAGATATTTGATGCTTTAGGAAACGAAATAACAACCTTAATCTCAGAAGAATTAGACTCCGGAACATATACTAGAGATTGGAATACAACGGACCATACAAATGGAGTTTATTTTTATTGGTTGGAAACTGACCAATACAAAGAAACCAAGAAAATGATTCTGTTAAAATAATTAATCACCAAAGGAGTCGTTTATCATAGATCTTTCAGCGAATCTTTGTGTGATTTTATAGTTTTATCCAAATCTTCTTTCGTGTGAGCAGTTGAAACAAACAATGCTTCAAACTGTGCGGGTGCGAGATAGATTCCACGCTTTAACATTTCGTGAAAATATTTTCCGTAAAGCACAGTGTCTGATTTAAAGGCTGACTTAAAGTCATCTACAATTTCTTCTGTAAAGAACATGCACATCATAGAGCCAACACGGTTCATAGCATAATTTTTTCCAAGGGCATTAAGATTTTCTTTAAATCCTTTTTCAAGATAAGCTGATTTTTCTTCGAGCTCTTTATAAATGTTCGGATTGTCTTTAATGTGTTTTAAAGCCGCAAAACCAGCCGCCATTGCAAGAGGATTTCCGCTCAAAGTTCCTGCCTGATAAACCGGGCCGCTTGGCGCAATCTTTTCCATTATCTTTCTCTTACCACCGAAGGCACCAACGGGTAAACCGCCACCGATAATTTTTCCAAACGTAGAAAGATCGGGTTTAATTCCTAAAACTTCCTGTGCACCACCGGCAGCAACACGAAAGCCGGTCATCACCTCATCAAATATCAAAATGATTTTTTCCTCATCACAAATTGCACGAAGTTCTTTAATAAAATCATCCTTGACCTTGACAACACCCATATTGCCGGCAATCGGCTCTATAATGACAGCCGCGATTTCATTTTTATTTGTGGACACAAGTTTTTTAATGGATTCGATATCGTTGTAATCAGCAAGAAGAGTATCTGCGGCATTTCCTTTTGTTACTCCCGGCGAAGTGGGAACGCCAAGCGTTAAAGCACCGCTTCCTGCTTTGATCAAAAAATAATCTGCGTGGCCGTGATAACAACCCTCAAACTTTATAAATTTTTCTCTGCCGGTGTACCCGCGTGCAGCACGTATGGCACTCATTGTTGCTTCCGTTCCACTGTTAACCATCCTCACCATTTCAACCGAGGGCACCAACCCTGTTATCAATTTTGCCATTTCAACTTCCATCGAAGTCGGCGCACCGAAGCTTGTTCCGTTTTCAATAGCAGCTTTCAGAGCATCGATAATGAACGAAGGGTTGTGACCGAAAAGATGCGGTCCCCAGCTTCCAATGTAATCGACATATTCGTTTCCATCTACATCCCAAAATTTTGAACCTTCGCCGCGTTGAATAAATAACGGATCACCACCAACAGACTTAAAGGCTCTTACAGGAGAATTGACTCCTCCGGGAATATATTTTTTTGCTTCCTCGAATAATTTTTTGCTTGTTTCTGTTTTCATTTTTTTAATTGAATTAATTATTTATAATCAAATTCTATTGACTGTTTCTCCAGAGCGGGTGCTTCGGATCCGAAAAGTAGCTTGTAATCCTTTTCTCTTCCCTTTTCCCACCAGCTTTCCGGCAGAACTTTCCAGGCGCTTATAATCTCGGGGTTGATTGTTCTCTTTTCTTCTATCCACGAGGTCATATAATAGCGAAAGTCCATTTCGGTTGACGCGATGATTCGATTTGGCAATTCTTCTTTCGGAATACCCGCACCGCGATTTAAGTGTCCGCCGCCCCCGCTTCCACGGTATGAATTTATTGTCACAGAATATATTGAATCAAGATGAAAGGCGGAACCATCTGACAATGAAAAAATTGCTATCCTCTTCCCGATCGGCATTGAGACATCAACCTCATAATCAATTCCTGCCGCTGATGAATAGTTGTAAAACCGTTCCTCTGTTTCCGGTGTATTGTAACGAGCAGAGAATTTAATTTCTCCATTTTTATCTTTTGCAAATCGAATTAGATGGTCATTCTCATCCATCATTTGGTTCATCCAGTTTCCATAAGAGAATTCAAGGTAGTCTTTTATTTCCCGTCCGGACAGCGCCATCGTGTAGAGATAATTTTCATAATGATAAATTCGGAAAAAATCTTTTATATAAAGCCAACCCTCGTCAATGGCAGTATTGAATGTTAGAGGAGAAGTAAAGGAAATATCCGCACCCGTAATATCCAGCTGAATACTATGTATCAAATCAACAAATTCTGAGGGACCAAACATTGACTCTCTGGAAGAAATTGTTTTTGAAATTTGTCCAAGGGGTTTGTTAACGTAATTTTTTACAATATTAAAATTGAGCAAAAACTTGCTCATAAAATGATCATCAGGCTTGTAATCTTTTGTTTCAACTATTTCACCAGCAGAACTGTTTTTTTTCCATTTGTTTGTTGTGCTATCAAATGTCATCTGGATGTTGGCGACAGCAACTGTTCTTGCTTTTGATAGGGGCCCCAGAATTAATACCTCATCATTAGTTATATTTTTCGTTTTAAAGTTCCACCCCGAGTGATCGTGACCAACAAACACAACATCAAAACCCGGCACTTGTTCGGCAACAAGCTGAGCGGCGTTTTCGTTTCTATACGTGTCTGCTGTTTCACCTCCGTATGTATAATCAACTCCGGAGTGGAAAAGACCAATTAGCAAATCAGGTTTTTCATTTTCCTTTATAATTTCAACCCACATTCTTGCAGATTCAATCATATCATTGAATCGAATGCCCAACCAAAGCTTTTTGGGAAGCCAATTTGGAACACCGGGGGTTGTTAAACCAAGCACTGCAATTCTAACCCCCTTTTTTTCGATTATTGTATATGGTTCAAAATATGGCTCGTTAGTTTTTATGTTTACAGCATTAGCTGCCAGCCAGGGAAATTTTATCTCTCTTCTGAATTTGTCATACACTGCGTGACCGGTTTCAATATCGTGGTTTCCAATAGTTGCAGCATCATAACCCATAAAATTCAAAGCATCGGCAAAGACGTGAGTCACGGTTGTGTCTTCAAAGTTATAATAGTATGACATTGGATCGCCCTGAATTAAATCACCATTGTCCAGCAATATAACTTCCTGATCTCGCAAGCTTCTTTGTGAGATAACGTATGAATGAACCTGTGCGAGAGAACTTGTCCTTTGTAGATCATTAGTCAGATCATATGGAAGTAGCGCACCGTGAACATCGCTTGTTTCGATAAGTTTAATGTTGACCGTCTGCGCGGAAAGAAAACCGCTGAAGAGAGCAGATATTAAAAGGAAAAATAATCCCTTGGCTATTTTTAATTTGAACATATTGTTGTTGAGATTGCTTGAAAAAACGATAGGAAAGTTAACAATATTTCCTTTTTAATTTGATGTAATGATTTATCGGGAGGCGTGAGCGCTTAGAGTGATTTCAGCCAGTCCACTATTTTATTTGTACCTTCGAGCATATGCGAACAATAAGTTTTAGTAAACTCTTCAGTCAGCGGATCTTCAGGGGAAATAGTTTCTGCTGCTGCGAGAGCTCGCGCACCGTCGAAGTCAACATAGGCTAACCGCGCTGTGTATTCATCCTCCGGCCTTCCGAAAACATTTCCTGGCAGAAGAGCTGCTCCAGTTTCCTCAAGCAGCTTTGTTGTTAATTCCATGCTTGAAAAAATATTTTTTGCTCTTAGTTTCTCGGCATAGTTTTTAAAATTCGGGAAAAGATAAAAAGCCCCCTCCGGGACAGGACATTCAACTCCCGCAGAAGAAAGGATGCTGTGAATTTCATTTCCCAACGATTTTAAAATCCTTCTCGTATTCCAGAGATACCTTTCTATTTCCATCCCGCCCTTAAAAGCTTTAACTGCCGCATACTGTATCGGCGCACTTGTAGCCGTAAATGTTTCGCTGGCGACAGTTGCCATTGCATTTAACAAACCTGCGAGCGATTTTGGAAAAGTAAATGTACCAAGTCTCCATCCACCAGCGCCACACCACTTGCTTAAGCCGCCGGAGATTATAGTTCCTTCGGGGTAATATCTTGCAATCGAGGTGTGGGCTCCCTTGAAGTTTAGCTCTCCGTAAATCTCATCTGAAAGAATTATCACCCGGTACTTTTTTGCAACAGCAGCTATTTCTTCCAGTTCCTCCCAGCCATAAGTAACTCCGGTCGGATTTGATGGATAGTTCATAATTATTAAACGCGGACGGGAGGGATCCTGTTCACAAATTTTGTGAATGTCTTCCGGACGCAATAACCACCTGTGAGATTCTTTTTTGTTGACCCAGACAGTCTGCCGACCGATTATTTTTGCTTGTGGTGCATATGAAACCCAGCTTGGTGTGGGGATAAGAATTTCTCCGTAGTAAACGAATTGCAGAATAAACATTAGCTCTTTGGAACCGGGACCGATCAACACATCATCTGCACTGCACTGTAGATCATGTCTTCTTGAATGATAATCAGCAACAGCCTCTCTTAAACCAAGCAGCCCCTTCACCTGCTGATAATCTTTCTGAAAAGCATTAACCCGCAGCTCTTCAACTATAATCTTAGGAACGGGAAATGGAGATTGGCCGAGTCCGAATTTATAAATCTTTTTCCCTTGCTGCTTTAGCTTGTTTGAGAGCTCATTAATAAAAAGTGTGGCCGATAGCGGCATGCCCCTTACGTTCAGGTTAAGGCTGAGGTCGAAAGAAGAATTATTGTTTTGCATAAAATTATTCGAAGTCTATCTCAACTTCCCCAGGTTTTAGGATTTTATCAAGCTCATCCGTAAAGAAAAATTTCTCGTCACCAAAGGCAGGTTTTAAATCTGTGTACCAAATTGCTTTGTCATCGAACTTTGCAAAGAAAGATTTTGCAACCCAATCAGGATGTCTTCCTTGTATAAATCTTAGCGTAAATACTTTTTCGTCCCCGATTTCATTAACTCCCAGAATTTGCATTTTGCCAGGGAGACAAGACATACTCGGTCCTCGTACTGTTCTGCATATTCCACTTACTGCCTGGTATGTTTCTCTGAAAAGTTTCCACACATCTACCAATGGAAGAGAGAAATAATGATCAGCGCCAGTATTTCTTGCAATAAACATATAATATGGTATACAGCCAAGCTCAACCTGCTTCTCTAACATCTCTGCCCAAACCTGCGGTGAATCGTTTATGTGTTTCAATACAGGTGACTGAGTTCTAATTACCGAACCGGTTTCCAAAATTCTTTCTGTGGCTTCTTTTACTGCCGGGTGTTTTAGCTCTGCGGGATGGTTGAAATGAGCCATAAATGCAAGATGCTTGCCCGCTTTTTTCACATCACTGAAAAGTTTGAGCAGATCATCTGCGTCGTTATCTGTAATAAAACGAAACGGCCAGTATGCCAAAGCCTTTGTTCCAATTCTGATGTGTTTTAGATTCTTTACCCCGGGTTCAAGAAGAGGACGAATATATGCCTCAAGAATTTTTGTTTTCATTATCAAAGGATCGCCACCTGTAAAAAGCACATCAGTTACACTATCATTATTGGATATATATTCTGTAAGATGTTCAGCCTGTCTTGATGCAAATTTTAATTCATCCATTCCGACAAACTGCGGCCACCTGAAACAAAAAGTACAATAGGCATGACAAGTTTGTCCTTGCCCGGGAAAAAACAAGACAGTCTCTCTGTATTTATGCTGCATTCCAAAAACTTTTTCTCCATCCATTCGCGGCACGTTATGATCAAGCTGTCCGGCAGGGTGGGGATTTAGTTTCTGTCGGATTTCATCTGCCGCTATTTTTATTTCACTTTTTGAAGCCCCGCTCTTCACCGCCTCTTTAATTTTTTCATAATGATGAGAACGAAGCATTTCCTTTCGTGGAAAAGTTAAAGTGAATATCGGATCGTTGGGCACCCTTGACCAGTCAATCAGATTTTCAACCACATAATTATTAGTTTTGAATGGCAGCACAGAGCCTACAACATCAATTGCTTCTATTAAATCTTCTGAAAGATTGGCAATCTGCGGGAGTGTTTTGTAATTGTGCAGCATATAAGCTTTGTAATTCATGCTTACCTCGTTTTTGTTATTAATTCTGCTGGTATGTAACGTAGCGTCCGAAAATCACAGATGTCGGTTACAATTTAAAATAATTTGGCTTTATTTCAAGGGAGAAAAGCCAAAAGGCCGAGATTATTTGCGAAACGAGTTCATTTTATATTGAACCAGAAATTAGTCCTCATTGGGGATTATTTTTATACGGATCTGTAAAAATCAAGCAATGTCTTTTCGCTGTTTTTTGATTTGAATACTTCTGAATAAGGCAAAATCATTTCAGAGCTGTCTCTAGTGAACCGATATCTGTTTTCGTCAGTAAGTATTTTTTTAAGCGCACGTGTATCAGGAAAGGAAGAAATAAAAAAATATGCATCGGGAAACTTTTCGTCACCGGTTGAAAAACCGAACTCAAGTTGTTCTAATAAAGAAACATCAGGAACATCCTTACAATACCATATTAGCGAAAGCGATAGGGCATCTACGTGCAAGTGTATTGGGCTGGTTTCTCCCCTCAACTCCGCCTTGATTTTTTTTAGCACCTGTTTGGTTGATGAGACAGCTTTCCAGTATGCCTTAACTTGCTTTGAATCAAATAGTCCCCGGATGCCCTCAAGAAAACTAGGTCGTTCCAGTGGGGGTTTAACACCGATGTCTGTCAGCAGGCTGCATGTTTCATCACAAAGAGCATTCAGAGATTGACCGGACAATGCAACACTTAGCGGCTCCCTGTAATTTGATTCAATCCGGAGCCTCCTGTGCTGAACATCAAGAATAACCTCAAATAATTTGTCGGTTGAACTATCGTCTTTAAGTATTGATGATGTCGTGAATCCTTTTTTAGAAAGAAGGAGATTCGTATGTAAAGCATTAGGTAGGGGGTTGGACATAGCCTCTCTTATTGCCCCAACCAACTGGCAATATTTGTGTAGAGTATCTCTTGATCCCTTCCAATCAGCCAAAGCCAAAGAAGGAAATGTTAAAGCCATCATATTTAGAAAAAAGTTTTACCTGGTATTGTCTGTTGACAGAAACATAGGACTTAATTTTATCAGAAGCAATTAACTAAGCGAGGTTAGTTAATAATACATAAGATCAAAAACTATTTCAGCATAAGTGTATCCGACCCGGCAACCTTGTAAACATGGCAACGACATTTATCAGTATTGAATAAATACTCACCGATTACTTCCAAATCGTTCTTAATACCCTTAAAAAATATTTTACCGGGACCCGTGCCGAAATCATTTTGGTAACCGTCGGTCATTACGAAATAAGCCCCGGGCACAAATGGTGGTGGCGTGAAGCCTTCGAAATCATATTCTTTCCCTCTCTCGCCAGTAACAGTTGTTCTTAAAGAATCGATGGGGTTGCCAAGAGTATCAACAACAACCACAAGATACGTTCTGAATTCCTCTGTACAGACACAATCATTTGGTTCATCTGAACATTGCTTCCACATAATTAAAAAAACAGACGCTAATAATAAAACGAAAAATTTCATTTAATATTCACTTAAAGACTTATTAAATTTCACATTGAAACTTATA
>JACZKK010000206.1 GCA_014860115.1 Ignavibacteriaceae bacterium | reverse complement strand
GAGCGGGGTGAAATAGAAGAGAGCGGTGAATACGATTTGAAAGGTTTGTTTGTTCGTATCCATCACGCAATTGAAAGTATTGAAGCTAAGCGTGTTGTATTGGATACAATTGAATCGCTCTTTTCAGCACTGCCAAATTCCACAGTTGTACGAACAGAACTGCGTCGATTATTTAGCTGGTTGAAAAATAAACGGGTTACAACAATTGTTACCGGAGAAAAGGGTGACGCGACATTAACTCGTCAGGGTTTAGAAGAATACGTTTCCGATTGTGTAATTGTCCTGGATCATCGCGTTACCGATCAGTCATCTATACGAAGACTGCGCATTGTTAAATATCGGGGATCAACACACGGTACTAACGAATATCCTTTTTTAATTGATGAAGATGGATTTTCAGTTTTTCCTGTTACTTCATTAGGATTAAAACATAATTCTACAAAACAAAGAATTTCCTCCGGTATTCAGCGTCTTGATACAATGCTATCTGGTGAAGGTTATTTTCGAGGCAGCACTATACTGGTTTCCGGAACTGCCGGTACCGGCAAAACAAGTCTTGCTGCACAATTTGTTGAGGCAGCGTGTAAACGTGGTGAGAAAGTTCTTTACTTTGCTTTTGAAGAATCACCAAGTCAGTTTATGCGCAATATGTCTTCTATAGGAATTCATCTGGAGCCGTGGGTAAAAAAAGGGTTGCTTCATTTTCACGCAACCCGTCCTACATTTCATGGATTAGAACATCATTTAACAACAACTATCAAACTAATTAATAAAATCGAACCGCAAATTGTGATTCTTGATCCTATAGATGCATTTATTATGGGAGATAATCAAACCGAAGTTAAAATAATGCTGCTTCGGATTGTAGATTATTTAAAGATGAGAAATATCACTGCAATGTTTGCAAGTCTGACCAATGGTAGTAAGAATCAAGAGCTTACAGATATGGCAATTTCATCTTTAATAGATACCTGGATACTTCTGCGTGATATTGAAATTGGTGGTGAACGTAATAGAGGATTATATATTCTTAAATCACGCGGAATGGACCATTCAAACCAAATCCGTGAATTTATACTTACAGAGAATGGTATTGAATTGCTTGATGTCTATGTTGGTCCTGAAGGTGTATTAACCGGCTCAGCCCGATTATCACAGGAAGCAAAAAACCATGAAGAACAATTATTACGACAGCAGGAAATCGAACGCAAGCGATCCGGGTTAGAACTAAAACGCGCAGCAACGGAAGCTAATATTGTTGTTTTGCAATCTGAATTTAAAGCAGAAGAAGCTGAAACACTCAAGGTTATTGAGATGGAAAAAGCAAAGACAGGAAGGTTTGCACAAGAACAGAAAAAAATGGCAGAAAGTAGAAAAGCGGATAAGTTCATCAAAAAAACTTTGAAACCGCTGAGAAAAGTTTAAAGTCTTGAAAAACCAGAAATCATAAAACCACAACTCGTATGAAAAGTAATTTTATATATATCATTCTACTAATTCTTTTAATTGCTGCATTGAGTGGTGCTTCATTAAATGAAGAAAAGACCGATCTGATTTCAATTTCATACTTCCCCGTAAATCAGGATGCAGAATTAGTTTATGAATCATCTTTTGGTGAAACAGTAACAAAATATTTTCAGGATGGTGAATTTACTATCAGTTCCAGCGAAGCGGATGACTTCAAGTACAGGCAGGCTTTGATAATAGAAGAAGACGGCGTTTATGTGATAGAGACTTACCAGTTCGTAAAAATATTTTTGTTCATTAATAAAGAAGCAACATCTTCATATGGAAAACCATTGTTACGATTTCCTCTCCCCTTATTACCCGAAAAAAGCTGGGAATGGGAAGGAGACGAATATTCAGATGGCGACACGAATACGGTCAAGGTTACTGGTAAAGTAATTGGTAAAGAGATTGTTGAGACTGATGCCGGAAGATTCGAAGCAGTAAAATTAGAATCTCTTGTTGAAGGCTCTTCCGATCTTAAAAACAGAGTAACCGAGTGGTATGCAGAAGGTATCGGACTAATAAAAGCAAAAGTAATTATTGAAGGTGGCGGAGTAATGGGATTTGCCAGGGATATCCTTGGATATGGAACCATCGAGTTTGAATTGAAAGAAATTAGAAATCAATAAGCGAAAAAAGAATTTAAATCAGCTAACTAATCCTGTTCTAAATAAGTGCTAATTAAACTTACCTAAAAGATGTAGTCCCTTTTTCATTCCTTTGCCGTATTGTGCAAAATGATATTTCTGCATATCATCATATACAGATATTACCATCAATTAAGTAATAAAGCGAAGATTAGAGAGGTAATCAAGCTATTTCAAGATGGGAAGTGCAGGCAATTTTTATTTATGAAGGAAATGAACTAAATGGCGAAAATAGTTTCACAGCAGGTCTATAGTGAAAACAAGCAAGTTGAAGTTATAATGGAAGAATCCCCAGAAATCGTTCCCGATTCCATATTTAAAAAATTCTTTTTAGAAGTAGCCTCACTTACGATTTTCACTTTACGATTTTTTAAGGAAGTAATTAAACCTCCGTATGAGATTAATGAACTGATGAAACAATCCTTCTTGATCGGGTATAAATCTCTTCCTCTGGTAGCTATTACAGGATTTATCATTGGACTTGTACTCACTATTCAATCAAGACCTACGCTGGCAAAATTTGGATCTGAATCATTGTTGCCTGCGATGGTAGCTGTTTCAATTATACGTGAAATAGGACCTGTGATAACTGCGCTAATCTTTGCCGGAAAAGTTGGATCCGGGATTGGAGCAGAGCTGGCGTCAATGAATGTTACCGAACAAATTGATGCGATGCAGGTATCGGATAATAATCCATTCAAATATCTTGTTGTTACAAGAATCCTTTCCGCAACATTCATGCTTCCATTGTTAGTAATTTTTGCTGATGGAGTCGGACTGATGGGATCATTTGTCGGTGTTAACATAAAAGGAAATGTTAGTGCCTACTTATTTTTTTCTCAGATATTTCAAAGTCTTGAATTTGGTGATCTGTTCCCTGCAGTCATCAAAACTTTTTTCTTCGGGTTTGCAATCGGGCTCATCGCAACTTACAAAGGATATTATTCAAATAAAGGCACTGAAGGTGTTGGCAAAGCAGCAAACTCAGCTGTGGTGTTAGGATCACTCATGGTTTTTATAATAGATATGATAGCAGTGCAGGTTACGAGTGTGCTTCAAAACTAAATTGATAATTTAATAAATGACACAGAATGCAACTGACATAGACTTAAAAGCCGAAACTGATTATAAGCCGAACGGTAATGTTGTGATTAAGATGGAACATCTTAAGAAATCATTCGGGAATAATCACGTACTGCGGGATATTAATTTGGTGATTAATAAGGGAGAAAACCTTGCAATACTCGGGCAATCAGGAACCGGTAAATCAGTGCTTATTAAATGCATTGTTGGATTGGTTGAGATAGATGATGGCAAGCTTCTGATTTATGGTAAGAATATTTCTGAACTGAAGGATAAAGAGCTTATTGAGACACAAAAAAAAGTCGGTTTCCTTTTTCAAAGCGGTGCTCTTTATGATTCGATGACAGTTAGAGAAAATCTTGAATTTCCATTAAGAAAGCAATTAAGTTCAATACCAAAAGAAGAATTAGAATCGATAGTAAAAGAAGCATTGCACGATGTTGGACTTGATGAAGCAATTGATAAAACACCTTCAGAACTTTCCGGCGGTATGCGCAAACGGTTAGGGTTAGCAAGAACTTTGATTTTAAAACCAGAGATAATGCTTTATGATGAGCCGACAACCGGTTTGGATCCCATAACATCAAAAGAAATAAGTAATCTTATTCTTGAAGTACAAAAAAAATACAACACCACCTCCGTTATTATCACACACGATATTGAATGCACAAGACTAACTGCTAATCGAATTATAGTATTGAAAGAGGGAGTATGCGCAGCGGAAGGAACATTCGCTGAGCTTGAAAAATCTGCGGATCCATGGATAAGATCATTTTTTGAATAAGGATAAGGCAATTAAACAGGAGTTAATGAAATGAAAAAAAAGATAAGTCATAAAATCAGACTCGGAATATTTGTTTCACTTGGAATCTTAATATTTATTCTGGCAATTTATTTTATCGGTGAGAAGCAGCAATTATTCAGAAGCACCTTTCGCCTGAGCGGAGTATTTAAAGATGTCGCCGGACTCCAGGTTGGAAACAATGTAAGATTATCGGGAATAAATGTAGGGACTATAGATAACGTTAGTATAATTAGTGATACATCGGTGAGAGTAATAATACTTGTTGATGAACACACGAGAAAGTTTATAAAAAAAGATGCGGTTGCAAGCATTGGCTCGGAAGGACTTATGGGGAATAAAGCTCTGATTATTAGTCCCGGAACCGGTGGAAAAAAGATTATTGAAAACGATGACGTTATAGCAACCTCACAGCCGACTAATATAGACGATATTTTGAAATCATTAAAAACAACTATTGATAATACTGCTGGTATCACGGGTGACTTGGCTAAGATTACTACCAATATTGAATCAGGAAAAGGAACAATTGGCAGACTAATGATGGATCCAACGTGGAGACAGGATCTCCAATCTACTATTATCAATTTGAAAGACGGCTCAGTCGGGTTTAAAACATTTATGGTGAAAACGAATGAGCTAGACAGTATTCTTATAAGATTAAATAAAACCATTGATAATACATCTAGTATCACTTATGATTTGTCTAAGATTACTAACAACATACAATCGGGAGAAGGAATGATAGGTAAGTTGCTTATGGATCAATCGATGGGGCAGAATCTCGATTCTACTTTAATCAATCTGAAAAACAGTTTGGCTGAGTTTGAAATATTTATGAAGAAAGCTCAAGATAGCTGGCTGCTGGGGTTTTAACTATAAAAATTTTATATAAAGTTTATGCGAAGTACTTTGAAGGAGAAGAAGATTTATGATTATAATAATGAACATCCCATTTATTGATAAGCCTTGATTAAATCATATTACATGATTACTCACCTGAAAGATATAGTCGCTTTTTCATCCCACGGCTTGATTTAATTGTTTTATTTCTCAATCCTGTATCACAAAGAAATTTAAAAGAAAAGGATAAAATTGCACTTTAAACGTAACCCTAAGCTCACCCCACCTGTTATTTTTCATTTAAAGTATTAACTATTCTTTCATCCTTTCGCTCTATAGGAGATAGAGCTTTTAATCGATACATTATTTTAAAATTAAAAAGTGATTTTCCGTTTTTGAGTAACAAGAATTGAAAATAATGTTAAATTATAATTAAGAAGGAGTAATCAATGAAGCATATAAAGATTGCCATATTAGCGGTGAGTCTTCTCACCGGTCTAATTATTACAGGATGCGGAAGCAACGCAGTTGTGGTCGATGAAGAATCAACCACATCATCAATACGTGCAGCTGAGGAGGTTGGTGCAGGTGATATTTCCAGCGCATCCCTCTATTTACAACTAGCAAAAGAGGAGTTGGCGAAAGCCCAGACCTTTGCAGAAAATGGTGATAAGGAAGAAGCCGAGTCAATGCTCTTGCGTGCAAGCGCAGACGGCGAATTAGCTGTAGCTCTATCTAGAAGTGATACCGACAAGAAGGAAGCCGCAGATGCAATAGAACGTGTAGAACAACTTAGACAAGAACACAACTTACCTAACGAAAGGAATTAACTTATGAAACTCATTAAATATTTTATTACACTAGCGTTTGCCGGACTATTGATTAGCTGCAGCGCAACCATGCCTCCGCAGGAGCTGGTCAATGCACGTCAGGCTTTCCAGATCGCAAGCACGAGGCAGGCAGGACAATTAGTGCCAGCGGAACTGCACAAGGCACAAGTAGCACTCGACCTAGCTGAGAAATCTTTTCTGGAAGATCCTGATTCTTATATAACGCGTGATCTCTCATATGTAGCGGATCGCAAATCAAAGTTAGCCGGGGCACTTGCTGTTACATTTGCTGAAAATGCAGCAACGGAAAAGGCTAATAAAGATTACGAAGTAGCTCAAGCAGAAATTGTGAAGAACACAACAGAGCAGCTTTCCATTGAGCAGCAAGCACGAATTGATGCTGAGTTAATTGCAGCTGCAGCACTAGCGGAACTTGCAGCAGTTAAGGAAGAAGAACGTGGTCTTGTAATTACACTTTCAGGCAGTGTTCTTTTTGCCTCGAACGAATCGACACTTTTACCGGCGGCACAGGATCGATTAAACAAAGTAGCTGATGCACTCCTGGTCACCAAAGAAAAACACCTCATTATTGAAGGTTTTACTGATTCACAGGGATCATCCGAGTATAACATTGCGTTGTCTCAAAGGCGTGCGGATTCAGTGCGCTCATATCTGATCTCGCGCGGTTACCCGAGTGATCTTATTCATACTCAAGGAATAGGTGAAGAGAGACCCGTTGCGGATAATAACAGCGCCGAAGGCAGGGCGAATAATCGTCGGGTAGAGATTGTTGTAGAGCGCACAACAGACCAATTGTGAAGAATCATTAACAATTATTGATTAAACTAGACCCGGAATTTATTCGGGTCTTTTTTTTCTTTTTAAGATTTTATCTGAATCTCTTACAATAAATTTTTATATATAAATAAATCTCACTTTGAAAAAACATCATCTCGATTCACCTGGAAGGTCTAGTTCCTTTTTCATCCCTTCGCTCGATTGAACTGCTTCTTAACTCTTCATACATTCATACAGGATTGAAACATTATAATTTAACTTGAAAGGAAACATGCTATGTTATACACAATCGCAGTTGTTCTGGTTGTTCTGTGGTTATTCGGACTTTTAACTTCGTACACTATGGGCGGAGTAGTTCATGTTCTGCTCGTACTTGCACTTATCTTAATTGTAGTTAACCTCGTTAAAGGACGCCGTGTACTCTGAGTTATTGATTAATGTCGAAATATTTTAGCACGCTGCAATTATAGTAGCGTATAAACTCTAAATTTTTCTAATGTTTTTTTTAAAGCATAGGAGATAGTCGTAGAAATTTATGTCTGAGCAAATTAATTCTTCCCGAGGATTTCGTATCCTTATTAGTGCTGCAGCACTTGTAATAGTTATTGCAGGAGTCAGTCTCGCACAGTCCGTTGTGGTTCTGTTCTTGGTCTCTTTTTTTCTTGCTCTGCTTGGGACACCGCCGGTACTCTGGTTAAAGGAAAAACATATCCCATCCGTGTTCGCAGTTTTAATTGTCATGGCTGGTATGATAGTAATTCTACTTCTGATTGGTGTACAGATAGGCACATCCTTCAGCAGTTTTTCAGATGATCTCCCTTTACTCCAATCACGAATACGGGAACAAGTATCAGGACTTATAGTAATGTTGCAAGGAAAGGGCATTGTTGTCCAGGAAAGTTTTTTTCTGGATTATGTTAATCCTGAAACAATAATGAAGCTTACTGCAGATCTGTTAACTGGTTTGAGTTCTGTCCTGTCCGATCTTGTTTTAATCCTGCTTACAGTCGCATTTATTTTGCTTGAAGTTTCGAGCTTTCCTTTAAAGCTCCGGGCTGTGCTTGGTGATCCAAAACAGAAATTTCCTCAGTTCACAAAGTTCGCTAATGATATGAAACGCTACATGGTTATTAAAACTCTCATCAGTTTAGCGACAGGTATTCTAATAGCGTTTTGGTTATATATTCTCGGTGTAGATTACCCCATACTTTGGGGTTTCCTTGCTTTTCTACTCAACTATATTCCTAATATAGGATCTATTGTTGCCGCTATTCCGGCAGTTATTTTAGCTGTTATCCAATTGGGGATTGGCAGTGCATTGCTGGTGGCAGCGGGATATATGGCGGTAAACTTTGTGATAGGTAATATTGTAGAACCACGACTGATGGGCAGGAAACTTAAGCTCTCTACTTTGGTCGTCTTTCTTTCATTAATTTTTTGGGGAGGCTTGCTTGGATTAGTAGGTGCAATTCTTTCTATACCACTGACGATGACACTCAAGTTTGCATTTGAAAGTAATGAGAGCACAAAATGGATTGCTGTGCTTCTTGGATCAGAAAAGATGGATGAAGTTTCTGCTCCAATACGCTGGAAGAAAAAAGTTAAATGATAAAAACGCTATTTGAAAAATTATTCACCCATAAGATGTAATCCTTTTTTCATCCTAATGGACGATTGAACAAGCCAGAATTTCTTCCTATTATATAATCGTAATCAATTAACTAAAACTCATAAAAATTATAGGAAGAAATCATTATGAAAAACAAATATTTTATCTTGGCAATTTCCTTGCTAATGGCAGGAGCAGTATTTACAGGTTGTGAGAACAATAAAGATACTGCCAAAGAAGAGGTTGAAAAAGCAAACCAGGAAATGATAAATGCGCAGACTCAATTTGAAAAAGAATGGCAGCAGTTCAAAAGCGATGCCGTATTAAAAATTGATGCTAACCAAAAACAAATTGACGATTTGAAAGCGGCAATGAAAACGACCAGTACGAAATTCAAAGCTAAATATGAAAATCAAGTACTAACGTTAGAACAAAAAAATATCGAATTGAAGAAAAACCTAAATAATTATAAGTATGCGGGAAAAGAAAATTGGGAAGAATTCAAAAACAATTTTAATAGTGAAGTAGATACTGTTGTTGTTGCACTTAACGATATTTTCAAAAACAAAAAATAGCCAGCGAGTGATTTTTTAATGGGCACTAATTTGGTAACCGCGGAAACAATAATTGAAGCTGAACATTTCATACTACTTGATATTTCAAATACTGTAAGCGGAAATGAGTTTGATAGAATCTATCCCTTTGTTCAGATTGTTTATCCATCAAACGAGAACTCTATTCCTGACAATAATGGTAATAGGAGTCATCCTGAGAACGGATTGACAAACAGGGAAAGAAGAAAATATCTCTTTACAATTTCACTAAATGTTGATACTGATTATTAAGTTGAACAGTTCAACAATCAGAAGAAAACGTGAACGGAGCTTTTCGCTTCTATCAAATAACTACTAACGGGAATACCAGATTATTAATATGGAATTAATTTTTTTCCTTAAAGGAATTAGTATTGGTTTTATAATGGCAATTCCAATCGGACCCATTGGAATAATGTGTATCCGCAAGACGCTTACCGAAGGAAGATTAAGCGGACTAATAATAGGACTTGGAGCTGCAACTGCCGATTTGTTTTACGGTTGCGTTGCAGTATTTGGACTTACGATCATCTCAGATACACTTTCGGACCAACGCATTTGGATACGAATAGTTGGAGGAGCGCTTCTTTTTTTCCTGGGTATAAGAACTTTTCGTGCCCAGCCAAAAGATCCGAAGTTTAAAATTAGCGGCAGTGGAAGGTTAAGATCATATCTTACTGTAGTAGTTCTGACACTTACAAATCCTTTAACCATTTTTGCGTTTATTGCAGTATTTGCTGCGTTCGGTTTAGGAGACGGGCTCCGTTTTTTTTCTGCAGTAGTTCTGGTTGCCGGAGTTTTTATCGGTGCATGTCTATGGTTTTTCTTACTTACTTCTGGCACAATACTTTTTAGAAAGAAACTGGATTTAGTCGGCCTGAAATGGGTAAACAAAATTGCTGGAATTTTAATCATCATTTCAGGCGTAATAGTCATCGGGAGTTTGTTATGATTATTTTTTTTATAATCTGGAAATCGAAAAATATTTTATGAATGATAAACAGGTTTTCTTTCATCAGTTTTAGTAACACTTGTAACGCTTCTTCCCATTGTCAATCCGGTTAGCACCGCAATACTCCTACTTGGTATTAGCAAACATCTAACTAAAAAAGATCTTAATCGCCAAATTATTATGGCGTGCATTTATATGACTGGTATCCTAGTGGTTTTTCTGTTGGCGGGACATTTTATCATGATTTTCTTTGGAATCTCTATACCCGGAATCCGCATAGCGGGAGGAATGGTAATTGGTTTTCTTGGATTTAAAGTGTTGTTTCCGGGTGAAGCAAAGATTACTCAAGCTGAAAAGAAAGAAGCAATTAAAAAAAGCAACATCTCATTTAGTCCTCTATCGATGCCAAGCTTAGCAGGACCGGGCGCTATTGCAACCGTTATCACAATATCCTCATCGATTGATGGACGGCATGGTTATGATAAAGTGTTTGCTTTTACTGGAGTAATTCTTGCCATAGTAATTACCGCGATAATCTCCTGGTTGGTTCTTCAAAGTGCTGGTTTTGTCAGCCGGATTCTTGGTGTAAATGGAGTAGATAGTCTTTCAAGAATAATGGGTTTTCTCCTGATCTGTATAGGAATACAGTTCGCAATTATTGTTTTGCAGGATCTCATATCAGATTCAGGTTACTGGCAAAAATTGTAAAATGAAATTTGAACTAATATAAAAACCAGTTGTACTATTCTTTAATCAACTCAACAAAATAGTTTGATGCTTGCTTTTAATTTCAAACTTCTCAAAAGATGTAGTCCCTTTTTCATCCCTTTGCCTGATTGTTTAGCCAGCCTTCTTCTAGTAGCTTGTAATGTGTTTAATAAAGCATGATTGATGTAGAGATCACGAGAAAAAGCGATAAACACATTTAACGATTTTATTTAATTTATTAAAAGAGGAGTATTTGATAATGAGAACTATAAGAGAGAAAATAATTCACATAACAGTCCTTTTAAGTCTTTTTACAGCAGCTTTATTCATTTTTAGCTGCTCTGATTCAACTTCGCCTGAAACCGGGCAGGGACAAGTAAAAATCACAATGGTTGATTCCCCCGCAGGCTATGACGAGGTAAACATAGTAGTTACAAGAGTTGAAGTTCATAAGGCAGATGCTGGTTCAAACGACGGCTGGATCGTAATAAACAATACTACTGCCACTTATGATCTGCTTTTATTGAGGAACGGTGCAAGTGTTGTTCTTGGTGATCATCAACTTGATGCAGGACGCTATACTCAGATTAGATTAATAATCGGGACAGGAAGTAACGTTGTTGTTGATGGAGTTACATACCCTCTTGAAATTCCAAGTGGAGAACAAACAGGAGTTAAACTTAATCACTCCTTTGTTATCGAGGATGGACTTCTGTACGAACTATTACTTGATTTTGATGCTGAGCGTTCAATAGTGGTTACAGGTAACGGACAGTATAAGCTGAAACCGGTTATCAGAATGACGCCAGTTGTAATCTCAGGATCCATTTCAGGTAAAATAAATCCGGTAAGTGCAGCAGGATTTGTTTATGCAATAAGCGGAACAGACACTTCACTTACAATTGCAGAGCCGATCACCGGGTCATTCATGCTGATGGCATTATTACAACAGACTTACAGAGTAGAAGTATTCTCAGCAGACCCTGCTTATAACGATACAACCATTACTAATGTAATCGTTGTTGCACAACAGAATACGAATTTAGGAACGATCAACTTAAGTATTAGATAAATTTTGAAAACAAAAAAAGGAGTTACAGTAATGAAAAAAAGTATATTATTCACTATGGTTTTAGGTCTGATGATGATCTTAGCAAAACCAATTACAGCACAGGATCATGGATTTGGACTGGGAATTATTTTAGGAGAACCTACAGGTTTGAGTGCAAAAGCGTGGACAAGCAGTGACAATGCATTTGACTTCGCACTAGCCTGGTCATTCCAAAATTATCATCATAATGATAATCATAATGACGGCAGTTTACTTCTCCAGGCTGATTACGTATGGCACTTCTTTAATTTAATGCCGGTCTCTTCAGGTAAATTACCACTGTATATTGGAATTGGCGGTAGGGTTGTTCTGGCTGATGATCCCAGTTTTGGTGTAAGAATTCCAATAGGTATAAATTATTTGTTTGCTGATGCACCGATAGATGTTTTTCTGGAACTCGTACCTATTCTTGATTTATCCCCAGCAACCGACTTTGGAGTTGGCGGTGGTTTAGGGATAAGATACTGGTTTAATTAAGTAAAAAGTTGGGTGGGAAAATTAGGGGCGGGTTAATCCCGCCATTAGTTATTTCCCTTCCATCTAAATAAATTCTTTTTGAATGAAAACACAGAGGACTATATGACAAGTGCTCAAATTAAAATGCTGAAGTTCGCAGGTGGTAACTTAATAATTCTGAAAAGAATCGCTCTTGATGAAAAAGCACCGGTAGAAATAAGACGTACTGCTTTTTTAGCTCTTAATGAAAAATATAAAGAATATCCGGTGCTAGTATTTAATCAGGATGTTGAAAGAAGAAATCTAAAAATATCAGTAGATAGTAATAATTAACTAAAAATATAACCATTATAAAAATTACAAGAGGAATGAAATGAAAAAGATAAGAGGGATAATTTTAATTACAATAGTTGCAAGCCTGGCTCTGTTTAGTCTCAGCTGCGGTACAAGCAATGCTGTTAAAGGTGGAGTTATAGGAGGTGCTGGCGGCGCTGTGGTTGGAGGAATTGTCGGCAATGAATTAGGTAACACAGCCGCAGGGGCTATTATTGGCGCAGTAGTTGGTGGTACTGCAGGAGCTTTAATAGGAAATCATATGGATCAGCAAGCTGAAGAAATGGAAAATGAAATTGAAGGTGCAGAAGTTGAAAGAATAGGCGAGGGTATAAAGCTTACCTTCGATTCCGGAATTCTATTTGCATACGATTCTTCAATATTGCAGTCCAATGCTAAAACAAATATCTACAAGTTAGCTGACATTCTTAAAAAGTATCCTGATTCAAATATCCTTATAGCAGGACATACCGATTCTGATGGTGCAGAGGAATACAATCAGTCTCTATCCGAGAGAAGAGCCCAAGCTGTTTCAGATTATACAAAGATTCAGGGAGTTAATCCCTCAAGACTATCAACTGTCGGAATAGGTGAAATGGAACCTGTTGCAACAAATGAATCAGTTGAAGGAAAGCAGCTTAATAGAAGAGTAGAGATTGCAATCTTTGCAAATGAAGATCTTAAAGCGGCAGCTGAAAGAGGCGAACTTTAATCAAGACCATTTAATAATATCCGGCATTAATTAGCCGGTAATGATTATCAGATGCTATTGAATAGATCGTCTAAGTAAGTGATGAACAGGAATAATCAATTAGAAATGTTTATACGGCAGTAAAATCTGAATAGAACAATGAAACTCTTTGGAATTGGTGATGTCGCAATGTCGGATCTTAGAACAATAGAAACTTGCGGCTTAATTAAAGGTCTCGATTTTATCTATCATATTATACTTTGTCTTTCAATTTTACTGCTGTTTTTATAAACACATATTTCCAAAAAAGTTATTATAATTTTTGTTTACATTAAAGATGTAGTTCTTTTTTACTTATCATAATTATAGATAATAACCCTGGAGCATAACATTACAAATTCAACACTCAACCGGATTGCCTTCATTGGAAATTATTTACCGCGGCAGTGCGGAATTGCTACCTTTACCACCGATTTATGTGAAGCCGTCGCTGCACAATATAACAGAACAACTTGCATCGCATTGCCGGTCAATGATGTTGTGGACGGTTATGCATATCCAGCACGGGTTCGATTTGAACTTACAGAGAAAGATATTGATTCCTATTTAAGAGCCTCGGATTTTTTAAATATAAATAATGTTGACCTGGTGTGTCTGCAATTCGAGTATGGAATTTTTGGAGGAAAGGCAGGAAGCCATATACTGACACTTCTGCGTGGATTACGCATGCCTATCGTTACAACTTTGCATACAATACTAAAAACTCCTGATCCCGATCAGCGACGGGTTTTGGAAGAAGTTGGAGCATTATCCGATCGTTTGGTAGTTATGAGTGAACGCGGTTCTGAATTTCTGCATGATATTTATAAAGTACCTTTGGAGAAAATTGATCTGATTCCACACGGCATTCCGGACGTTCCGTTTGTCGATCCAAGTTTTAATAAAGATTTATTTGGAGTAGAAGGAAAAATTGTTTTATTAAGTTTTGGTTTACTTTCGTCGAACAAAGGAATCGAAAATGTTATAACTGCACTTCCGGACATTATCGCCCGCTATCCCGACATTGTTTATATCGTTGTTGGTGCAACGCATCCTCATGTTATTCAAAATGAAGGTGAAACTTACCGCCTTTCTTTACAGTGGCTTGCTCAACAGAAAGGTGTGGAAAGCAATGTTATCTTTTACAATCGCTTTGTTAGTCTGGAAGAACTTGTTGAGTTCATAAGTGCTGCAGATATTTATATTACACCCTATCTCAATGAAGCCCAGATAACTTCTGGGACTTTGGCCTATACATTAGGAGCTGGTAAAGCAGTGATTTCAACTCCGTATTGGTATGCTCAAGAGGTTCTTTCTGATGGAAGAGGTCTACTGGTTCCCTTCAAAGATCCCGCAGCTTTAGCTAAGCAGGTTATTAACTTATTAGAAAATGAAGCCGAACGGCATGCAATGCGAAAGCGTGCTTATAAGTTTGGAAGAGCTATGATTTGGTCGGAAGTCGCACAACGTTATATGGAAAGTTTTAAGCGAGCGCGGGCGGAGCGCCGCCACTATATTCCACCGAACTTAAGTGTCAAAGCACTAGATAAACATCCCTGGGAGTTACCTCCGCTCAAACTTAATCATTTGAAAAACATGACTGACGATACCGGAATGTTTCAACACGCACTTTTTACGGTGCCCAATTATTCGCATGGGTATACCACCGACGACAATGCCAGAGCTCTGCTAGTAAGCATTCTTTTGGATGAACTTGGTAGTAGCGAAAGCCAGGAATTAGCTTTTCGCTATCTTGCCTTTCTTGGATTTGCATTCAACACTCAGACTAAACGATTTAGAAATTTCATGGACTATCAACGTAACTGGTTAGAAGATATAGGTTCGGACGATAGTCATGGCAGGGCAATTTTAGCACTAGGTACAGTATTAAGTCATTCTCATTCGCCCGCTTTCAACAGTATGGCTGGTTGGTTGTTCGAGCAGTCCATGCCAGCAATTATAAAAACTACAAGTCCGCGAGCCTGGGCTTTTGCACTTTTAGGTATACACGAGTATTCAAAAAAATTTGCGGGTGATCGCAGGGCGAGCAATGTGCGGGACGAACTGGCTGGACGGTTGCTTTCTCTATATCAAAATAACCGATCAGATGAATGGCAATGGTACGAAAATGAACTTTCGTATTGCAACGCTGCTCTTTCACATGCCCTACTTACATGCGGACAATCAATTCCTGACAAAGTTATGACAGCTGCCGGTCTAGAATCATTAAATTGGCTAACCGATTTGCAGCGTTCTACTGCGGGCCATTTTGTTCCTATTGGCTCAAACGGTTTTTATCAGAAGGGTGGTGACAGAGCTCGTTTTGATCAACAACCTATCGAAGCACAAGCAATGGTATCGGCCTGTCTTGAAGCGTACCGGATTACAACAGACAAGCGATGGCACAAAGAAGCCCGACGTGCATTTGAGTGGTTTCTCGGACGTAATGATTTAAATCTACCAATTTACGATCCCACAACCGGAGGCTGCCGTGACGGTTTACATCCTGACCGTCCAAATAATAATCAAGGTGCCGAATCAACACTAGCCTTTCTTCAGTCACTACTTGAATTACGTCTGGCTGAACAGACACATTTATCTACAGAGGTGTTAGTAAAATGAACAATCAGCATTCTGAACTTTTCCATCGTTATAAAAATAATCCGATTCTTACGGCAAAAGATTGGTCATATCCTATCAACAGTGTATTCAATGCAGGCGCCGCATTATTGCCGGATGGTACAACACTGCTTCTTTGCCGTGTAGAAGATCGGCGGGGACTTTCTCATCTTTGTGCTGCCCGTTCTGCAAATGGAAAAGATTCCTGGAAGATTGACCCGCAGCCAACTCTGTTACCTGATCCGGATAATCATCCTGAAGAATTGTGGGGCATTGAAGATCCGCGAATTACTTTCGTTGAAGAACTAAAAAAGTTCGCGGTTGTTTATACTGCATATACACGTGATGGTCCCGGAGTTGCTTTGGCACTTACAGAAGATTTTCACAGCTTTGAACGCTACGGTGTTATAATGCCGCCCGAAGATAAAGATGCAGCTCTACTGCCATATCGAATTGAAGGTAACTGGGCAATGATTCATCGTCCCGTTAGCGCACCGAGAGCTCATATGTGGATTTCTTATTCGCCCGATTTGAAAAATTGGGGTAAACATATTCTGATGATGGATGCGCGGAAGGGCGCCTGGTGGGATGCAAATAAAATTGGTCTTTCACCTCCGCCGATTGAAACGCCGGATGGCTGGCTGGTAATTTACCATGGAGTGAAGCAGTCATGCAGCGGATGCATTTACAGGCTTGGTCTTGCGTTGTTTGATTTGAAAAAGCCTGAAATTTTAATTAAGCGCAGCAGTGAGTGGGTCTTTTCGCCTCAAGAATCTTACGAACTGCATGGTGATGTTGATAATGTAGTATTTCCTTGCGGATACACTATTGGTTCTGATGGTGACACACTTAATTTATATTATGGCGCAGCAGATACAAGTATTGCTTTAGCTACCGGCAGTATAAAGGAAATGCTAGAGTGGTTAGTAAAAGATAGATATTAGAAATAACAAAAATTAATATTATAATTCGGTGAATCATTTCTAATTAAAAGGAGAAAAGGCTATGAGTAAAGAACTGATCCAGAAAAAAGATACAAAGAAAAAGCCGCAGAAGACTAAAGCCGAAAAAAGAGCAGCCAAGCGAGCAAAAGAACAAGAAAAAAATATGCAGGGACTTCCTAAATAAAAATCTATTCGTGAAACTTGCCTGAAGGCAGTCAGGTTTGTGGCTGACTTTTTAGAACGAAAGGTCAGCCAACTTGTATTCAAATTTCTGCTGAATTATTTTCAACCTCTATTTTCATCACAATAGAAGGTTTAGATTCCGGATCAAGTCCGGAATGACAGTTTTAGAACTGTCTCGCGATTTTAACTCTTTGCTTTAAACTTGCGGAAGCTTCTTCCAGAACGATTTCTTCCACTCTTTCCAAATCCGAAAGATCCTTTTCTTCTTACAAACTTATTTTGATCAGCCGGATTCTCGCCTGATTTAATATCAACCAATTTAAAAGGATGATCATCTATAATTGAAATAGGCTGCTTGATTAGTTTGTTAATAGCACTGAGATAAGAAATTTCCTCGGGATCACAGAAAGAAAGTGCGGTTCCTCCCAAACCAGCTCTTGCAGTACGACCGATACGATGAACATAAGCTTCGGCATATTCAGGAATATCATAATTAAATACGTGTGACAATTTATCTATGTCTATCCCGCGTGCTGCAATATCTGTTGCAACGAGTACTTTGGTTTTATTTGATTTAAAATTACTCAGTGCACGCTGCCTTGCCTGCTGCGATTTGTTCCCGTGAATTGAATCAGTATGGATTTGAGCATCGTTCAATAGTTTAGTGATTACATCCGCACCGCGCTTAGTTCTTGTAAAGATAAGTGCCGATGGAATGTTTTCACTTTTCAGAATGTGAAGAAGCAGTTTCTTTTTATCACCCTTTTGGACAAAATAAACACCCTGTCTAACAGATTCGACCGTTTTTTGCTCGGGTGAAACTTCAATCATTACAGGATGTGTTAAAATTGTATTTGCGAGCTTTATAATTTCGGTCGGCATAGTTGCGGAGAATAACAGCGACTGTCTTTTCCCGGGCAGCTTTTCAATTATCTTCTTAACATCATTTATAAAACCCATATCGAGCATTCTATCAGCTTCATCAAGCACAAATATTTTTATACTGTCGAGCTTTATATATCTCTGGTTGATCAGGTCGAGAAGTCTTCCCGGTGTTGCGATAAGAATATCCACTCCTTCTCTCAGCTTCATTGTTTGTGCTCTTTGAGAAACTCCGCCGAACACAACAGCCTTCTTTAAACCGGTATGCTTTCCATAAGCATCAAAGCTTTCACCAATCTGAACGGCAAGCTCTCGCGTTGGTGTAAGTATGAGTGATTTAATTATTCTTCGTTGGTGGTGTGAATGTTTTTCAGCACTGAGTATCTGAAGAATCGGAATTGCAAACGCAGCCGTTTTGCCCGTTCCGGTTTGTGCACAGCCTATTAGATCCTTTCTTTCAAGTATTACAGGAATTGCCTGCACCTGAATTGGTGTTGGTATTGTATAACCTTCGGTGGTTAGTGCCGTTAATAACGGCTTGATGAGATTCAATTTTTCGAATGACATAAAACTTTCTGTTTAATTTGCCGTAAGAAAACTATTTCACGGTCTAATCAGAACAGAAATGTCTTTACAGCGGGTTAATAAATTAAGATTTGTAAAAAAGTGCTATCAGATATGTGAGAATGAAGGCCTATTTTAAAAATCAACTACGCTAAGTTACACTTATTAAGCTACAACTCAAATAATGTAATTGGAAGTTGATAGTTGCTTTAGAAAAGGAAAGAGACTATATCCCGTCATACCGGTCGTTAGAGTCCACTAGAGGTGGAGAGTCCGGAATCAACGATCAGATTCCCGACGCGTCCCGACAAAGTCGGGACTTGCGGGAAGGACACTTTATTTAATAGCACAATTATTAGCTCACAACATCTGATTCAATCTAAAATTTAACCTCACTGTTGTTCCCGCCTCAAACACTCTGCTGCCGGATGCAAACGGATCTCTTAAATATGAAAGATGCTGGTAGTAAAGAGCATTAGTAATGTTTTCAACTTCGAGTGAAATGAGAAACGTGCTTGCATTATAAACCGCACCAATATCAATCCTGTTCCAGGCGGGCGTGGTTGATTCATTTAGCAGCTCATCAACTCTCAATTGTGCATCGTTGTAAGTGTGTTTAAGGTAAACTAATGTGTTGTAAAACGCAGGCGAAGTGAGACTAGTTGAAATACTTAAAGGCTGAATTTCAGAAAGCGGTGAATCATTTGTTGTGTTCTGTGCGTAAGTATATGATGCATTCAGCTGAATAAATTTCCATTCAAAACCAAAGTTAAGCCCCAGGAAGTATGCGTTCACATTTTCATAAGTGGTGTACGGTTTCATGCCGAGGGATTTATTCGTAAGATTTACGTAATTCCAAGCTTGAGTTGCAAACGCTTCAAGTCTTATCCGCTGGTAATTAATAGAGCCCCTTACAGTTCCTCTTACCGGTTGATTAAGTGTTGGATTGCCCGACCAGTTTGGATTTGTCATCGGTCTTTGAATAGCTATAAAAAGATATTCAGTTTCCGGTGCTTCAGATGCTGCTTCGATAATTGCACCCGTTCCCCAATCTTCATTCAAAGATGTTGAGTAGTTTGCGCTCAAACCAAAAACAGGGAACCATCTGTTTCCTTCAGCATCGGGATATAATGATTTATAAAAATCCAGTCTCTCTTCTTCGCCCACAGTCTGGTACGAAACTCCTGCTTTTCCAGAAAGTGTGAATTTATCAAAGTTCAATGACTTGTTAACAGCTCCATAAAAAGTATTCACATTTGGCATCATATTATTGTTCAATGTCATCGTTGGCATAATCATTACATTATCAAGATTCCAGTTCCTGAAATAGAAATCATAAAAGTTCCCGACTGCACCGATCGTTAAATTTTTTCCGATGCTTTCCATAAACATTGTTGACTGCCGCAGATCATTGTCCATCACATGATGTGTATAGTTGAAATATATCTTGTTCTCGTTATAACTTAAATGCGTACTTATGACTTTGTTATCTCTTTCATCCATCTTTAAATAAGGGAATGAAACATTCTCAGTGTAAGTGAATGTTGCGCCATATTTCCATACAGATGAAGATCCATTAAAAGTCGCTTCTGCGAGTGTATATCTGAAGTTGTCTTCATAACCGTATAAATCTTTAAAGGTTCTTCCGTCAGCATCTTCATACGGAAGTCCTGCCGAATATCTTGCAGAAAGTCTTTGGTTAAAGCCTTCGGCAGAAAGAGAGCCATCAAAGCTTTGCGAAGCAGCAGAAGAACCGGATAATCCTGCTTTGAGTGAAATTGGTTCTAAAGGAACTGCTCTGTGAAAAGAAACTTTGCCTCCCAATCCGCTTTGAATATTGCCTGCAGTTTTATTCAGCTCGAGTGATTCAAGTTCCAATGGATTAACACGTGATAACGGAGAATCCATTCTGTTTGGACAGGCGCAATGATATCGCTCACCATCAACAACCACCGATACGTCTCCCTTCTTAAATCCATCCGCATAAATATCCTGTGCAAAGAATACTCCCTTGCGAATAAGATTAAAGCCGTTCCTGTTTAGCAGGGAAGAAAGATTATCTTTTTCAACCGGTGTTTGATAATCGCCAAGACTAAGTTTTTGTGAAGTGACCTCGACTGGCTCGAGCCAATATATCTTTAAGCTATCGCTCCACTGTGCATGTAGGCTGTTCGATAATAATATTATGCTAATAAAAAGAGTTGAGATTTTTATTCTCATTTATTCTAATCCTTTTGTTGTTTTGACGAAACATAAATAAATTTGTAATCAGATAAAATAGTCTGGTTATCAATATTTGCATTGTAACAACATTGTAGCCGAAAATAGATTCTGCCGGATAATTCATAGAGAGTTGCAGAACAATCGGTTGTCATCATTTCGACGAATGTAATGAGTCCGGAATTTGCCATACTTAGCTTTCCGGGCCTTCCGAATAATCAGCCTTCGATGGACAGAATCACGGGGATGACAGAACCCAATGAACATTAGTTGAAAGGCTATCACACTGTACTCATTTCAGTATCTGTTCCTTTTTTAAATTTAAGATGCCGAAATAAATTCAGCATGACTATGTCAAAAGTATTATTTTACCAAACAAAATTCTTTTCTCTACTTAAAAGTTTCAGGATGATTTATGAAAATCCGAATTACAATTCTCTTCTTATTAATAATAAGTTTAAATGTCTACGCACAATTTCCCGACAGCGAAACAGACGGAAAATATTTTGAAGTAAACAGTGCAAAGCTCTGGACGCTAAGCTTTGGTGAAGGTGAGCCTTTATTTTTTATTGCGGGCGGTCCTGGCGGTACGCATTATGGCTTAAGACATTTCGACTCGTTATCCACCACAAACACACTGGTTTATTATGATGCTTTTGGAAGAGGGAAATCTGATACAGCAAAATTTGTTACCGAGTATACTCTGGAAAGAGATATTGAAGACCTCGAAGGATTGCGCATCGCAATGGGTTTTGATAAAATTAATATTCTTGGTCATTCATACGGTGGAGTAGTTGCACAGGGTTACGCAATTAAATATTCGCAGAATGTTTCTCACCTGATAGTCGCAAATTCATTTCACAGCTATTTGATGTGGCAGGAGAATTGCGACAACTCCAATCACGAAATAAAAACAAATTATCCTGAAGTCTGGGAAGAACTGATGCACATAAGAGAGCAGGGTGCTGTTTCGAGCGATTCGGTTCATCAGGAAATTTACGGACGCGTGCCTTACGGATTTTTGTATGCTTATAACCCGGAGAATTTCAAACCCCGCGGAAGAAAACCGTATCCAAATCCCCAAAGCAGAAAAGTATATTACCAGATGGTTGGCAGAGACGGCGACTTTGAACTCACCAGTGATATCGGGGCTTTTGATTACAGGAAGCAGCTAAAAGATCTGAAGATGCCGATACTCATTTACGGCGGACGCTATGACCGCGTCGCTGTCCCGCGCATGATGGTAGAGTATAAAAAATATTGTCCGCAGGCTGAATTTGTTATGTTTGAAAAAAGCGGACACAATCCGCAGGTAGAAGAACCCTCCAAACTTTTTGATGTGATAAGAGAGTTTTTGAGGAAGTGAGGACTATTTGTCTGAACTGATTATCAAAAAGCACTTCAATATTTAACTTATTCTGCCGATCAATATGGATGATAAATGTTTTTTCTGATTTTCAATCATTGTTAGCAGAATAATCTAAAGTTAAATCATTCCCTCTTTTCTCCTTCACCTTACAGAAACTTTTACAACACTCTGACATTTTACTGACAGCTCGACGCATCTTTATGTGTACTATTAAAGTGAAAAGAATATCACATGAGGAAGAAAAATGAAAAAACTATTCTTACTTTCTATAAAGAAAATATTTGGTAAAAACTCCAGGAATAAGGGCGGGATGAGCTCCGAAAGCATTTCTGATTTGCTGAGCAGGCTGAGAAGATATGATTGCAGCACCAAAACATATAAAATCGATGTGTTATCAATACCTCACGCATTACAAATGGTATTGAGACTTTTCCCGCATAAGTACTGTAAAAATCAGATTTTGAAAGAGATGTCCCTGCGTGCGTTTGTAACCACAATAATACCAGAGGCTGATGGAGATGACAAATTTCTTGTAAAGATGTATGAAGATAGTTTTTATCCATTTCATACTTATTGTGGTTATTTCATTTTCGATTTGAACAAGCGAGCTAAAAAATTTTTTGGTATTGGGAATTTTTGCTCCCTCTCTCTAGAGGATAGAACTACAGTAATACAATCTGCATTATCCGGAAGAGAACTAACAGTTCGTTTATATAAAGGGGCTATACTAATGGCGCAGGTGGCGTATTTCGGAGCCGTTTACAACGAAGAAAAAGGCTGCAAATTAATTGCTTTCCCCGGAAGAAATAATGGATATGAAAAAAGAGAAATCACATATCCTTTCGCACATAGTGTTTTCAAGAAAGAACTTTCTCTTAGTGGTCATCCATGGTAAAAATGAAGCATAAAAGGAGAACAAAATGAAAACTTTAAAAGCAGAAGTATTAATTATAGGAAGTGGTTTCGGTGCTGCACCATCCGCCTTACATTTTACTGAAAGAGGATATGATGTCTTAATGATTGAAAAGGGCAATAACATAGTGCCTGAGAAAGATTTCAAGCAGACAATGGACCCAAAATATCTTCTTAAATACATTAAAAGTATTAAGGGTAATGGAGTACAATTTACTTTTGCCGAAGGTCTGGGCGGAGGTTCCGGTTTTTATGAAATGGTTTCATTCAGAGCTCCCTCAATTGCATTCGATCTTAAGGATGAGGGCGGAAATAAACTATGGCCAATCGGGATAACAAGAAAAACTCTCGATCCTTTTTATGAAATCTCTGAAGTCAATATGAATGTTCATCAGATAGCTAAGGAAGAAATTCCTAAAAATGGTATCGTGTTCTGCAAATTGATGAGTAATCTGGGCTACTCAGTTGATAGGGTTAATTACTCGGTTAAAGATTGCAGAGGCGCCAGCTACTGTGTTGCCGGATGTACGTTTGGTTCAAAACAGAATTTGATTACTACATATTTCCGAAAAGCCGAAAGTCACGGACTCAAATCACTAACAAATATTCAGGCAGAACAAATCATTCCTTTATTTTAAAATGGGTATCTGCATCAACATCAAAATAAAATAGCAGATATTCCGTACCGCTATCAGGCCAATGCTTTTTCAGATACCGATAAGGAGAGAATAACCATTTTCGCCAAAATATTAATTCTTGCAGCAGGCACAGTTGGTACCGCTATCCTTTTATTGAACTCCAAAAAATATTTTGAACATGCCAGCGAACACATTGGGAGAAATATTAATGTGAACGGAAGTGTAAAAACTTTGGGACTTCTTCCTCCCGATTTTATTAAGGGAGATATGTTTGTTGGTCAATCTCATCCGGGTGTTGTAAGCTATGAGTTTCTTGAATCAAGGGGAATAACTATTTCAACCTCTAAGCCACTGCCAGTTGATGCTGTATCAACAGCTCACTTCAGGGTTGAAGATGATGAAAGAAATCCTTCCTGGTGGGGATCCGCACACGTTGATTTTATGAAAAATTACAGAAGAAGAGCTTTTGTACTTTATGCCCTGGGACTTTCAACCTCCTCAGCGGAACTGATAAAAAACGGCAACGGCGGGTTCAAACCTTATTTAAAAATTGATGACCGGTTCAGAGAATACTATAAGAACACTGTTGAATTGCTTCATTCAATTTTCAGAAGAAATGGTGCAAAGATTGTTAATCTTTATTTCATTGATGGCGAAGGAAACGAATACAACGACATTCATATAACAACAGCCCATATGACCAGTTCATGCAGAATGGCTGATAATATTGATCGGGGTGTGGTGAGCTCAAAAGGAGAAATGTTTAATTATCCAGGCTTATTTATTACGGATGGAGCAGTAATTCCATCGTCGCTTGCAGTTAATCCTTATCTGACAATCCTTGCAAATGCTGAACGAATGACAAAGCTAATTGTGGAAAACTATCGCAGGAATTAATGATGAAAATTATGCTAACAGGGGGAACAGGATTTATTGGCAGTTACGTGCTGCGTTTTTTACTTGAAGACAAACACCAGGTGAATGTGCTCGTAAGAAATTCTATAAAACTAAATATAGCAAACCATCCCTCGTTAAAAATATTTGAGGGAAATCTTAATAACCTAAACGTAATAAATAATTCTCTTTCCGGATGCGATGTCGTAATTCATCTTGCGGCCAGAGTTAGTGCTGCAACTGATAATCCTGAAGAATATTTTAGCTCAAATTTTGTGGGAACGGAAAACCTGCTTATGGCCTCTAAGCAGAATAAAGTTAAAAAATTTGTGTTTACTTCCAGTCTTTCAGCTCATTCAATCATTCCAGATTCATTAGTGAGTGAGGAATCTCTGCGTAAGCCAGAAAAATATTTCAGCAAGTATGCAGAGACAAAAGGAAAGGCTGAGGATTTAGTTATAAATTATGGAAATAAAGGACTTCCATATATAATTATTTATCCGCAAAGAATGTTTGGTATAGGTCCGCTTAATGATGCAAATGGTGCAACAAAAGCACTTCGGCTTTATTTAAAAAATAAGCTTCCATTCCTTATCGATTCTGGTAATCAATTTGCAAGCTGGTCTTTTGTTGATGATGTTGCCAGCGGAATCGTATCCGCGGCGACAAAAGATATTTTTAACCAGAGATATATTCTGGGCGGCGAAAATGAAACCCTTGCAAATGTTTATAAAATGGCAGATGAAATTTGCAGTAAAACTCACCTTAAAATAAAATTAAAACGTTCAACAGCATTGTCTTTAATATCAATGATTGTGTTTGCATCAAAGCTTCTGGGAAAAAATCCAATAATCACAAAAGAATGGCTCAATTACGTTCTTGAAAGTCAGAAAATATCTTCTGAAAAAGCTATGCGAGAATTGAATTACAAAATCACACCATTAAACACCGCACTTAAAAAAACCGTTAACTGGCTTAAAACTTTATAAGATTTCTTTAACGGGAGTTAACTCAATTTTTTTACTGAGTATTAATTTAAAAGGACGCACACCTATCAAAAGCAACAGAATATATCCCGTTACAATCCAGATAAATTCTTTTGCACGCTTCAGCAATACGAATACTATGGCGTTTGATTGTGGATCAGAGATGCCAACCAGATTAAATAAAATTACTATAACAACGTCTTGCGGACCAACTGCACCCGGAATAAAGAAGAATATCATTCTTACAAATGAAATTAATGATTCAATTAGTATTACCTGAAAAATATCGGCACTGGCTCCTATCATTCTTAAGATTATAAGCGATTCGATTGCCATCAGAATCCAGGTTGAAAAGAAGAAAATTATTGTTAGGCCAAGATCTCTTTTATTTAATCTTGAAAAGATAGAAATAGTTTCATCAATCCTGACTACAGATGGATTTATCTTACTAATAAAATTTTTCAAGGGCCGAAAGTTGACCTTATTGAAAATATCAAGAATTATTATTAATAAATTTTTTCTGTAAAGCATGTAAGTGACAAGAATCGGAAAGAAAGCAGCAATCACTAAAGCCGGATACAGTAAATATTCTGGCAGTGATAGAACGAATGATCTATCTCTTAAGGAAATGGTAAACATTCCAACTCCGAGAATGAAGAATAGAGTTTGTGCAAACAAAATATTAACCTTCGCTATAATATTGGCAGATATACTATCACTGTACTCCAGCTTGAAATATTTTTTTAATAGAAATGGTCTAACAATTTCAGCGTAAAAAGCTCCTCCTGGCAAGGAAGTTTGTAAAGCTTCGGTGGCAAGTCTTAACAAGAATAATTTAACGAAAGAAATTTGGTTTTTAATTTTGCCAAAGCTGTGTTTCCATCCAAAGCTATCGCTAAGAATAATACAGAAGTATGGTATTAATGTTAAGAGCGCTGATAATCCAACTATGTTAAGCTTCGATAAGATTAACTCACAGTTAAATAAATCACGGTATTGATTAAAAACAAAGTAGAACATCGGAACAGCCAGAAAGGCAACCGATACTTTTAATACATTATTTCTTGCTGAATTAGACATTGTTGCTTAAGTCACTTTTTTGTCTGAACCAATAAGCTTTTGCTGGTTGGCGGTATCCAGCCGGGTTTATAAAATTCACTTAGCTCTATATCAATTGAGCCAAGTAATATTTCCATTTCAGCATAGATCACTACTTTCTCACTATCATCAGAAAACCAGCCTGTAAAATCACCGGAAAGACCTGCAGTAGCGTTGCCTTCCCATTCTGCAGAACCGGTGTATTTAAAACTTCTTACTGGTTCTTCACAGATTTCTGTTTCTACAAATTCAACCGGACCGCAAAAGTCTAAGGTTGTGGGATAGAATTTTGTTCCCAGTAATGTTGGTGCTGTTTTAATTAGTCCAGCTGCCGCAATATTCCTGGTGTAGTTTACTAAAGAAGTTCCAATAAGATATGGCTCGTTATATCTGATGGTATCGATGCAAATAAGTTCCCCCGTACTGCAGTCTTTTACTTGATGTACGGTTAAGTTTTCAGATTCATAAAACCTGTTGATTACCTCAACAATTTGTCTATCATTTTTTTCTTTCCCATAATAGTAGAAGGTCATTCCATCAGACTCTCTTATAATTGCAATATTGTGTTCGTCAATATTTATAAATGGAAGAAGCGGAGCAGTTTTAATGTCCATAGTGATTTTCACTAATTCGGGATAGGAAATTAGCCGCTCGGTACTGAGGGTGATTGTTCCGATGTGAAGAAACGTCCAGCCTACATTGTACACAAATTTTTCTTCTAGCTTTGTTTCGGCTTCCTCGAGTTTTAAGGTCTGAGCAGACAGATTACTCAGCAATATTATAAGTGATAGTAAAACAATTTGACTTTTCATTTCATTCCTCCTTGATTTTCTGGCTTTTCTAATATGATAATACAACGGCGAGGGTTTGTGAATGTCAGGAAGATGTAAAATTGCTGTAAAATACTTACTGCAATCTTTCAAAATGAGATGAGAGAATGCCAAAAAAAGTAGCATAGTTTATAATAATCCTGCGGGGACGGAGGATAGAGCAGAGTTTGTTATGATTGAAAAAAGCCGTCTTTGACCCGTCGGGCTTCGCCGACGAGGTGAGCGAGCCTCGACATCGTCGGGCGGGCACAACCCGTGGGTGGAAGAACCCTCCAAACTTTTTGTAAACAAAATGGATTCCCACTCCTACCTACCGAAGGCAAGTTCGTAAGAATGACAGTTGAAGTTATTTTATCACTCCACCAACTCTCAAATTAATTCCATACTCAAGGTAAGCTTTTAAACAGCAAAGGAAGTGAGTCCAGCCTTCAACTTGTCCCATACATTGGTTTGCGCCTTTGTAATCCGCCGGCCATTCGGATTCAGTTACTTTAACGAGGGTTTGGTTTTCACTTTTTGCTTCAAGAGTGATAACGACCACACAATTTGCACCGCTTCCGCTCCATTCAAAAGAAACAACTTTATCTTTTTCAATTTTTCCAACTTTGACTTCGTGCTCACCTTCGAAATCTTCCCACATCCAGATAAGTGATTTTCCGCTTTCCATTCTTCCTGTGCTTGTTGATATGAAATATTTGTTCATTATTTCAGGTTCAACCATTGCTTCAAATATTTCTCCCGCTGGTTTCAGTATCCCCATTTGTACTTTAGCACTTATTCTGTCTTCAGTCATCAGCGCTCCTTTTGATTATATGTTTTTAGAACTTTAAATAAAGTAAAAGTATTCCATAAGAAATAATCACTCCAGTAATTGCTTGTGCGACAACTTCATTCTTTGTTAATATTTTTTTTACTGAGCCTAGCGGTGTCCAATTTAGCCAATGCCATTCTTGCGGTAAAGACTTCCGCAGAAAAATGTAATAAGTAACATCTTGCACGCCAAAGAATTTTAATATTGCGCAGCAAAAAGCCGACACCCATCCAAACAACAAACCTAAAATTATCAGCAGCATAACATCAAACATAAGTTGGATTATCCTGTAAGCTTTAATTATTTCTTGTTCGGGCATTGTGGTGGTTCTGCGTATTAAAGTAAAATGATAACCGAGAATATCAAACAAATTGCTCGTAAGCAGAAATAGGAACGGAACTGCAAAAGGAGTATAAAAAGATAAAACTATAAAAATCAGAACGAGCAGAAAGTTCAGTCCAGTTAGTTTGTAGAAGAATATTTTTTTAAGTGTTTGCAGTTTTAAGATATAAAGATTTTAAGTTTTTTGTCACAGAATCGTCAGTGACAACCAAAGTAAAAATACAATTGATTGAGTAAATAATTTGGAGATGCTTATCACTTCTTTTATTAACTGAAAAATTGCCACCAATTGCACTAATTGTCACGAACTTTATGTGGGAAAATATTATTGTTAATTCGTAATATTCATGGCAACACCACCCATCACTTTCTACTACAAGATAACCAGACAATCATTATTTTTGTAGTAGCATTTTAAATCCTGAAATAAATGCAGATCCTGAAACCGGCTCATTTTCTGAGCGAGGCTCGCCAAGGGCGGCAAGTTCAGGACAAGATTCAGGATGACGGTGAAATACAAATTCAACAAAATTCCGGATAAATTATATGAAACTTATCGTAATTCTTCTCATCTCTGCAACATCACTCTTTGCACAGATTTCTGCAGATGATGTTCATACTTTTACTCTTAAGAACAGGATGAAAATTTTAGTTCTTGAGAATAGTGCAATCCCAAATGCAAATATGTATTTGTTTTATAAAGTCGGTTCGCGCAATGAATATATCGGCATAACCGGCATCTCACACTTCTTTGAGCATATGATGTTCAACGGTGCAAAGAAGTACGGACCGAAACAATTCGACCGCGTGATGGAAGCAAACGGCGGAGCAAATAACGCGTACACTTCCGAAAACATCACCGCTTACACAAATTGGTTTCCAAAATCTGCGCTTGAAGTAATATTTGATCTTGAAGCTGATAGAATTGCACATCTAAATTTTGATACCGTGATGATTGAAAGTGAACGCGGTGTAATTCTTTCTGAACGATCAACCGGACTGGAGAATAATCCTCTGGAACAGCTATGGCAGGAGATTCAGGCAACAGCTTTCGTTGCTCATCCGTATATGTGGCCGGTGATTGGATGGGAGTCAGATATAAAAAACTGGACGAAGCAGGATCTTGAAAATTATTTTCACACTTACTACGCACCGAATAACTGTCTGGTTGTAATTTCCGGTGATGTGAAATTAGATGAAGTAAAAAGTCTGGCGCAAAAATATTTTGAACCAATTCCTGCCGGACCAAAGCCCCGGAAAGTTCACACAGTCGAACCACCTCAAACCGGAGAAAGAAGAGTATTCGTTCAGCGAGAAGTTCCATCACCGTACTTGTTAATAACTTACCACGTTCCTCAAACTGGAAGTGATGATTATTACACGCTTGATTTGCTGAGTTCAATTTTATCACAGGGACGATCATCCAGACTATACAGCTCGCTCGTTGAAGAGAATCAGCTTGCGCTTGAAGTCGGCACATATTATGGTGATGCTTTCGACCCGACACTATTTTATTTTTATGGAGTTTGTAATGATGCTGTTAAGGCTTCTGAACTTGAAAAAGCTATACTTGATGAAGTAGCAAAGCTCATTGACGAAGGAATAAATGAAAATGAATTGCAGAAAGTAAAAAACCAAAAGTTGATGGAATTTTACAGAACTATGGAAACTATAAGCGGTTTATCAAATACAATTGGCACGTATGAATTATTCTTTGGTGATTACAAAAAGCTTTTTACCGCACCTGATGATTATAAAAAAGTAACAGTGGATGATATCAAGAGAGTTGCCGGAGAATATTTCACAGAGCAAAACAGAACAGTAGGAATACTGAATACGGAGGAAGAACAATGAAAGCAAATGAAAGATGGATAATAGTTGATGGAAGAGGAGGAGGCCGGTTAATTCTTTTCTGGTTTACGTTCTTAATCATTCTGAGTTCAATTTCTTTGGCTCAGTTCAAATTACCGGAATATGAAACTGTCACTTTAGATAACGGTTTGACTGTTTATTTAATGGAGAAGAAGGATGTTCCTTTGATTTCATTCTCCGCAGTATTTGATGGAGGAGTTATTAAAGATGGCTCAACCTCAGGCGTTGCATCATTCACGGCAGAGGCTTTGCGATTTGGAACCACCAACTATTCAAAATCACAGATTGATTCACTCTTCAATTTTTATGGGAGTAATATCAGCACATATGCAAATGCTGATTTCTCAGGTTTGTATACGCAATTTATTAAGGATAACACAGAAAAACTTTTTCCTGTAATTAAGGAGATTATCTTAAATCCATCCTTCCCTGAATCTGAAATAGAAAAAAGAAAACAAAGATGGATTGCAGAACTTGACCAGGCAAAGGAAAGTCCACGTTCTGTCATTGGCAGCTATTTTAACAAACACATTTTCGGTGATTCACCTTATGGAAATCCGGTGAACGGAACGAAAACTGGAATTGGAAGTATCTCGGTCGAAAAAGTACAAGAGTTTTATCAAACTAATTACAGACCCGAAAGTACTGCGATTGCTTTGGTGGGAGATTTCAATTCTACTGATATGAAAAAACTGATTGCAGAATACTTTGGCGGATGGAAGAATCAAAGACAGAAATTAATTTCAGATTTGAAAGCTGATAACACACCTTTTGAATCAGCTTCGGCTTATCTTATCAACAAGGAAAATGCAACCGAAACAACTTTTCTGATTGGCAGCTATGGTACAACAATGAATAATGAAGACCAGACTCAGCTAGATGTCATTAACACAATTCTCGGCGGAAGATTTACTTCCTGGCTTAACGACGAGCTAAGGGTAAATGCCGGGCTCACGTACGGGGCCAGAAGCAGATTTGCTCAATATAAACTCACAGGCACTTTCTATATCAGCACATTCACACAAACAAAAAACACGGAAGCCGCAATTGACCTTGCTCTTAAAACATACAACAGGTTATTTGAAAAAGGCATCGATGAAGAAACATTACTTTCAGCGAAGAATTATGTGAAGGGACAGTTTCCTCCAGATTATGAAACGGCTGCATCTCTATCCGGATTCTTGGCGCAGAAATTTATTTATGGACTTGACGATTCTATCATTAATGATTTTGAAAATGAAGTGAACGGATTGACTGTTGAAAGAGCAAACGAGCTGATAAAAAATTATTTTCCAAAGGAAAATTTACAGTTTGTGTTAATCGGTAAAGCTGATGAGATAAAAGATATAGTTGCAAAGTATGGAAAGGTTATTGAGAAGAGTATTGAGGAGGATAGTTATTAAAGGCCCCTCCCGGCCCTCCCCGAAGGGGAGGGCTTTGGGAAGCTTTTACCTGAAATAGAAGATCACTCCAATCTGGACAGCCACAAAATTTAATTGAGTTTCATTTACGGTATAGTAGAAACCATTATTGGCATAGCGGATTGAGTTACGATCCAAAATACTTACATCGGAACTCATCAGATATCTTCCCTTTAAATCAAGATATAATGAGCCACTGTCGTCGTCTGCTCCAAGCAAAATTTTAAATCCCCCTCCAATCCCGTAGCTCCATGCCCAATCATCAATATATAATGAAACGGGAATGTAATCAGGAGTAAAAATTTGTGAGTTCGAAAAAATATAACTCCCACCGAAGAGTGTTTCTAAATATGGTCTGACTGTTCCACCTGTTGGTGCTAATTGAAAGACAAGGTGAGCATTAGTAAAATTATTTGCACGATTATTACTCAGGTAAGTTTCACAATCACAGTAATCTTCATAAAAGAAAAGCCCCTGTCCAAAGTAAGAAAGACTGATTCCTACTCCAAGTGGTTTCTGTTTGGAAGGAGAGATAAAAAACATTTCAAGATTACCACCATAACCTTCCTCACTATCTAATAACCGGTAGTCATTAACCGGAAATGCTGTGGTGAAATAGAAACTGAATGAGGGCTGCGCTACTAAATAGCTGGCTGTTAGTAAGAAGATTGCTGTTGTTAATATTGTAATATTCGTTTTCATTTTTGGATCATCCTTCGTTATGGTACCGGACGGTCAAAATCCTTGCCGGGACGACAAATGAATTAAGGATGATTTCTTATCAGGAAAGTTAATTTAATAGATAAAAATGAGGGCGTTATATGATGATATTAATCACACGCATATTTAGTGTCTAAAGAATTATTCATTGATGGAAACAGAAAGCAACACTAGCCGAATCAAAGGTTACGAATCTTATTTAGTATAAACCCGGTATTCCCAGGGATTTAATTCAAATGATTCCTTGCCTGAAAATGTCTCAAGCTTTCCAGTGAAATAGTTTTTAAAATTACCCAGAAGGGATTCCCCGGTTAATTCAACTTCAACAGGTTTATTTGAAAGATTAAATAAAGCTAGCACTTTATCCTTCTCTACACTTCTGGAGAATGCAAATATATTTTTCTCATCAGAACTTTTTATGTAGGTCATCTCTCCGCCAAGCGTACCGTTCTGAAGTGCTTTATTGTTCTTTTTTAATTGAAAGAGCCTGGAGTAGATATCAAATAATTTATCGTCCTTCCAATCAACCAAATCCTTTTCGAAAAAGGAAAGACGTTTATTATTTCCAGCTTCCTGTCCTGAGTATACAAGGGGCATATCTGGAATAAGACACGTTAAAACGGCAAATGCTTCAACTCCATCACCCAATCTTTCGAACTCAGTTCCGTTCCAGCTATTCTCATCGTGATTTGATGTGAACTGCATTCTAAAGGCATTAGCAGGAAATTCTTCAACATCATTATTAAGATGCTCAATTAAATCTATTACTGTCTTTTCCTCTTTAGCAATTCCATTCAGAATGTGATGAAGATCCCAATCGTAAGTCATGTCAAATGCAAGATGAACTTCTGGTGTATCCCACTCAGCAAGCATAAAAACATGTTTAACTTTTTCCAATTCAGTTCTTGCTTCAATCCAGAATTCAGTTGGGACCATGCCCGCAACATCGCATCGGTATCCGTCAATATCACACTTTTCAACCCAGGACTTTAACGCATCAATCATTTCAGACCAGAGCTCTCTATTATCAAAGTTCAAATCAGCAACATCGGTCCAATCATGGTTTGGAGAGATAATGTTTCCGAGTGAGTCCTGTGTATAAAACTCCGGATGCTCTTCAATCCATTGATGATCCCATGCAGTATGATTAGCAACCCAATCAATAATAACATACATCCCCATCTTATGAATCATCTTCACTAAAGACTTAAATTCCTCCAGAGTGCCGAATTCCGGATTTACAGCTTTATAATCTTTAACTGAATAATAGCTGCCGAGTGTTCCTTTTCTATTCTTTTCTCCGATTGGATGAATTGGCATCAACCACAATATATCAGCACCCAGTTCTTTTAATCTGGGCAAATGTTTTTCAAATGCTTTAATTGTTCCTTCTTCGGTGTATTGCCTGATGTTTACTTCATAGATTGCATTGTTATAACTCCAGTCAGGTGGTGTAAATTCTTGAGCAGTGGCGGTTAGTGGAAATAAGGAAATGAGAAGTAAATAAACTAAAACGAGGATATATTTTTTCAACATAAAATTTCTCTGGTGTTATTCAATATTGGGTTAATACATTGTATAAATTACAGAGTGGATCAAACTCACAAGGGCAATTGAATAAATTGAACTGAAATTATATCAGAGCTTAATCCAATTTGGGCTATAAGGATTAAAAGTTTTTTGCTCTTCGTCGCTTTGGTTGGAGGACTTATTTGACACAAAAAGTTCTCTTTTCATCTTAATCAGGTTCTGTTCCTGCCTTATCTTTTCTTTTATCTTTGTGTATTTATCTATTACCACCTGGTGCTTGTTAATTTCATCTTCGAGTTTCTTCTTAACCGAAGCTAATTTATTTATTGCTAACCGGTGTTCCTCGTGTTCAATTTTTATTTTGCTAATAGTACTTCGGAGTTTTAAATGCTCCTCTATTGAATCCTTGATGCCCCTGTTCAATTCGTTAAGCCTGTGCTCGTACTCCCTTATTTCACTTTCCAGCCTGGTCTTTTGCTCGGTGTTTTTGCTAAAACGCTCCTCTGACTTATGGAAAAGTTCTTTTAGTCCATTTTCAAACTCAACTAATTTTTTATGGTAAAGTTCGCTTTCAATAGTTAGTTCTTTGTTCTGAATTTTCTTTTCAACACTCCTGTTCTCTAATAATGTGATTTCACTTGCAAGCAATTCCTTTTGTTCATTAATTGTTTTCAATAAGTTTTCAATTGATTCGGCTTCGGTTTGTCGGATAGAAAGAACTTTTTCAGCTTCATCAAGAGCCGTTAACTTATCCAGCAGCGCTTGATCTTTTTCGTTTACGTCATGCTCTTTTTTGATGAGCATCTGTTCCAAAAGGTTTTTCTTTTTATACATCTCGCCCATTTGCGTACTGTAATGCTTGAACATATCGGAAAAGCGTTTCTCGAACATACTATTGCTTAGCTGAATTTCGTCCTTTCTTTTTTCCAGCAAAGGGACAACATCTTTTATTTTTTTATAGTAATCATCAAGCTTTATCCATTTATCACTGGCGCTTTTAATCTTTTCCTCAATCTCGGATTTTTCATAATCCTTTTCTGACAATTCGCTTTTAACATTGATTAGTTTTTTTTCTACGTGGTTTAGTTCACCAGTGAGTTCGTTCAGCCTACTGGTTTTTGATTTCAGAGTATTTTCTGCCAATGAAAGTTCATTCGTCTTGGTAGCTAACTCCTCAAGTATGAGTTTATTCTTGAACGATATCTCATTTAATCTGCTGGACTTTGTTCCATAATCCTTTTCAAGAGAAGCAAACTGAATTTCTTTTGAAGAAAGCTCATCATTTAACTGCGAGATATGTCTCCTCTTAAGTCCCTCTGATTGACTAAGTTGTTCAATTGATGTCCTGATCTTTTGCTCTTCTTCTTTTAACGCCTTAATTACTCCCTGTATTGTATTAGCTTCTTTTTCAAAATGTAGTATTTCCGCAGGTGCTAATTTTGATCCGGCAGTCTCATCTTCAAATTTTAACTTATCACTCTTTGATGCATTATCAACTCGATTAATTTCGTCTGTAATTTTATTTCGTTCTGCCTTAAGTGAAAGAATTGATCCCTCCAGCTCAGAAAGAGATTTCTTTTTTAATTCAATTGAATCAAGGAGATTCTGCTCTTCAGCTATTAAAGAAAGTAATTTACTACCGGCTTCTTCTCCGCTGATCGATCTTTTTTGCCTAATTTTATTTTCTATTTCCTGTAATTCTCTGTTACGAATTTGCAATTTATTGTTTAACTCGGTCTCACGGTCAGAGAGCTGTTGTATCTTTTGCTTTATTTCAAGAAGATTTCGCTTCTCATTGTCCTTCAGGGATGTTATTCTACTGGTAAAATTTTTCAATTGCTCTTTACCAAATTCATTCTTTCTTTCATTAAGAGAATTTATTTCTTCTTTTCTCTTTTTAATTTTCAGATCTAAACTCTTCTCCATTCCTTCCACATGCAGCACTCTCTGATAAACCTCTCGAAATCTTTTTTCCATTTCAATGGTTTCATTTTCAAGTTCCTTTTTTCGTTTTTCAGCCAGCTCAATTTCTTTATATACAGGAAATTTTATTCCCATTTCATTTTTATTAGGCTGATTTGCTGAATTGCTGCTTAGTTTATGAATCTGGCTTTGCTCATAGACCTTCATCTCCCGAAGCTGTTCAATTTCACTGGAAAGTTTTTGTGTTTGGTTATTGAGCTTGATTTTCTCTTTTTCGAGGTGTTCGAGTGTTAATACTGTCTGGTCTTTTTTTATCGTGATGTTGGCGTACTCAACTCTGGCTTTTCTTAGCAGTTCATCGAGCTGACGGAAGTGGGATTCTTTATCAGTTATACTTTGGATGAATGCTTTGAGCTCTTCATTTTCTGATTGGAGATCTTTAAGCTTTTTAGAATTTAGAAATGCCATGGAAATCTCTTCCTTTTTTAGGTTTAAAGGAGTTTAATTCTTCTGAGTTTATCGAATACTGAGTATAAATTTTAAGATTTTCCTCGGGTGTGATTAACATATAAACAAATAAGTTAATGTCATTAGTTTAAGTTAAACATTAGTTTAGCAAGAATCAATATGATGGTATGCCGGAATGCATAGGAAAAAGTTTGGAGAATAATTGTCCAGAATTAATTTTGTCAAATAATCTTGAGTCTGAATAATTAATTTATCGACTGAGATAATTAAAGTTTTCCCTCTTTATAAAGCTTTCTCAATCTAAGTTTTTCCAGCTGACGGTCAATAATCATATCTGCAAGTGAGGCTGGAATTGAATCTCTGTTATTACCAGAAAATAATTGACTTAACTTCTTTTCACTGATATCTATTCTGTAAAGGATGTTGACCAGCGTATCAAACTTTTCATCGAGCAAAAATTTAAGCTTTTCGGTAAGATATTTTCTGAACTCTTCGAGTGAAGCAAGATCAGTGGAAGGTATCAGAGAGTTGTTATCGCTTATTAAGAAATCTTTTTCAACAAATTTAACAATCTCTGCAACTTGTTTTTTTTCTTCTTCCATACTTGTTCTGTGTGTTTTATTATTTAGTTTCTTTAGAAATCTTAATGTGTAATTTTTTTATGATTCTATATGCACCATAAGCAACGAACGGCGCCACAAAAACATCTATTGAATAGTGAACATGCTGCAGTAAAACCGCAGATCCAACCAGTAGTGTTAATATTAAAAAAATAGTTTTCAGTGTTTTATTTTCTGCGAGAAGAAATACCAGGAATAACGTTCCGGTGTGACCGGAGAAGAATAAATCTTTAGTGAGAATATCTCCTTTTGCAAAAAACTGAACAAAAGGATCGTTAAGCAGGAGTATTGTTTCGGGGGCTTCAAAGGGGGTAAGGTACATTGCAATTGTTCTGAAGATTAGCATCAAACCATAAGCTTGAAATGCTATTAAAAGCTTATCCGGCTTATTAAACGTTGTGACAACAAAAATAATTAATGAGAGATAGATTAATACAAAAGTTAACCAGGTCAGGTCAATTGGATTAAAAGTGTTCAGAAATGGATCGTTTAATACTACTCCTTCTCTCTGCTCAACAAAATGAAGAAAATGTGAGAAAGCTATTATTACCCCAGTTACAACTACTGCCGTAATAACAAATTCAGTTAAGTTTTTTTTATCTTTTAGAAAGGACTTCCAGGTAATCATTTAGTAATCAGTGTTTTGGTGAAGAAGTTTAATTAAACTTACTCAAAAAATATGGAAGCATCTTCCTCCAGGTTGGCCATTCATGTTTCACATCGTGTCCCCATAAATCCAGCCAGTGGTTAACTCCCTTTGAATGTAAAATATCAGATAATCTTCTCGATGCATTTGGATCTTCGTAGTCTCCCTGGCCTGATGCAATAATAATTTTTCCTTTACGCATTTTCTCCAGCATAGATTCATCACCCCAGCCTGGTAAATAGTGAACGGGGGAGTTAAAGTGAACATTCTCGTCAAAGTAACCCTTGCTGTAATACTTCAAATCGTAACTTCCGCTCATTGCTATCGTACCTGAAAAAATATCAGGTCTTCTGAGAAAATTGTTAATTGCATGCAATGCACCAAGAGAAGCACCGGTTGTAATAATTGGTACAAGTCCTTTACTATGATTGTGGATAAAAGGGACTACTTCTTCAACCACGTACCGGTTGTATTGCTGATGACGAATTGCTTTATCTGCCGGATGCATATTGTTGTTAAGCCAGCTTTCATTGTTAATGCTGTTTATTGAAAAAGCTTTTAACTTGCCTTCACCAAGGAACCAACCGATGGTGTCAATCAGCTGGAAGCGCTCATATTCCAAAAAATCTGCTGCTGCTGTTGGGAACATTAACAATGCAAAACCGTAATGTCCGTATACGACAAGATCCATATCTTTATTTAGGTTTGGACTAAACCAGCGGTGTATTTCTCTGCTCAAAAGGCTCTCCGGTTTTTGTTAAAAAGAATTTTTAATGTTTAATAGAAAAGTAATTAATTTGAATTCATTTAGGAATATCAGTTTTAACTTTTTCACTAAAATTTTGCAAATCCAAGAACAGCCCCGAATATTTCTTTTCAACCTTAAATCCGAACTTGTAAAAGTATTCCGGTCTGAAGAAACCGGTTGTAACATATCTGATGTGTTCGCTCTTCAATCTTTTAAGAAATTCATTCATTAAATTTTCGCTTATGCCCGTTCTTCTGTAACGGGTGGATATTACTATCTTTTCCATATGCACAGTCTGCTCATCAGTCATTTCATAAAACAAACCGCCGATAATAAATCCCCTTTCAGAAAGTGCGACAAGGAATCGGTGTTCGGGTCTGAAATTAACTATAAGATTGGAATCCAAAAATAAAGAGTGCAGCCTGGATATTTCCTTTGGAGAAATCGGGCTGCGGATTAAAAATGGATTTCCCTCTTCATCAGCAAGCTGAACTACAAGATTGGATGCATCCGCACCAAAACTTTCCGAGCGTATTAATGCAGCTGTATCCTTCGGCTTTAAATAGGGATAATTCAACCTGGTCAAAAAGAATTTTTCATCTTCACTGAGATTCGGTAATGAAAGTAATTCTGAATAAAGCTGCTGCGATTTTTCAGCATTTACTTCACCGGAACGCTGCTTTTTGATTATATCACTCAAAGCAGATTTAATTGTATCAGAAGATTCAGCGAAAGCAGTATTGAGGAAAAACTTAGGTCGCGCCGTGATGTATTCTTTCTCAAAGTCAAATAGCTGATATGTTTCGTAAAGTTCATAAAGCATCTGAGCTTGTGCATTGATGTCCGCATCCTGGTTTAATGCTCTCCATCGGTGGAATCTTTTTATTGCGAAGAATAAATTTTTAGGAATAAATCCGTCATTTGAAACACTTTTAATATACTCTGCTGCTCTATAAAGAATTTCGTCCTTATTATCTATCTTGTTGTCAGCTCTTATCTCTTCTGTGAATTTTTTTATTAGTTCGATTGATTTTGATTCTCCCTCACACTCAGTTACCCCTGAAAAGATATAATTCCATATTGATTTCTTATCTAGGAAGGAATATTTCTCAAGAGTATCTTTTATGAAAAGATTATGAAAGTTCACGAAGAAATCTTTTGGTGAATCTGAACTAATACGCTTTGATACTGAATAAAGTAATGTGCCTGTCTGATAATCGTGTGTTGGGACTGTAATATTTTCGGGGTGTGGGTTAGTAAGCTGAGTTTTGTAATTGGTAACTGTCCAGAAATTCATATATGCCGAAGTAGTATTCCATACAAAGTGCGGCCAAAGCTCGCGCAGACGCTGTCTGGCCTCTTCATCATTTTTCTTATTTTCTTTTTCGATGAACCGTGCAACGCTGTCTCTTGGTACAAAAGCTTCTGTCCACAATTCATATTCTTCCCAGTATCCGCCAAAGTGGGGAAGAAGTCGTTCGCCTTTTTTGTTCATCCCTCCGAGGATGAGCCATTTAATTTCTTCTTTGACTTTTGCAGGCGGAAGATTTCTGTTCAGATGCAGTGAAAAATCAAATGCTCCCTGGAATCTTGTTTGAACAGTTATCCTATAAACAGATTTATTATTTCGTGATTCGAGTTGACTAATCCAGATTCCTCCCGGCAATATGTCATCAAGCCTGATCAGCAATCCTTTTGAAAACATAAACACAGCTTCTCTTAAAACGGCCGTTTTCGAAATTGCATTTTTCGTTCTCTGTCTGTCCTCAGGATCAATACCTTCTTCGAAGGCAATAACATCTTCCCACGTGTACTCCTCACTGGTTTCGAGATCAACCGCTATTTTCTGATTAATGCCAAGCCATTCTCTGAATCCAACAACCAGAGCATCAAGACTTGCATCGGCGAGTTTTTTAATTCCGGCATTTTCTTCAAGTGCAGCAAATCTCATAAGATATCTTCTAATCCTTCTGAACAGTTGAGGATGTGTAATTCCGTAAGCTGTGATCAGTTCAAAAAAATGGACGAAGTTTGTTTGATCCAGCGGATCATCTACGCTTAACTGCTTAACTTCATTTGAAATGAATAGCTCGATGGCATCTAATCTTTTTTCACCTTTTGAATTGACAGCGATGTAATGCGCGAGTTCGGAGTTGAGAAGGTGCTTATCTTCTCCAATAAATGAATTAAACAGCTCACCGAATTTTCTTTCATCAGCGCCTTTTATTATTGAGGCAAATTGTTTTCGTTTTAATTCAATGCTCGATGTTGTTGCAGGTCTTGAAAGAAGATTGAACACCAGGCGATAGTGTGTGTTTTTGGGATCATCCAGTATCTTATTAAAATAATCAAGCGATGTGCTTATATCATCCGATAAGAACATCGCATAAGCTAAATGAATTCCCTGAAGAGAATATTCTGATGAGGATGAAATTTTTTCAAATTGCTTCAGTTCGTTCTCTTTTAACTTAGTTTTATCGGCAATTGAATTAAACCTGATTTGAACAGACTCTCTTATTTGTCTGTGCCATTGAATGATTGAACTTCCTGTGAATGCAGTCAACTCATTGTTGCCAACCCATAACAGCGGATCAATCAGAAGCACCTGAAAATCTATGTGGTGTGAGCTTATGAAATAATTAAAGCTGCCGATGCGGAAAATATTTTTGTCGTCAGTCTTATAAAGTGTTAATGATAGCTTGAGTTTTGGTATTGCGATACCTTTTTCATTTGCGACTATGTCTCTGCCAAGGCAGCCTTTCTCTCTTAAAAACCAATTTGGAATTTTAACTTCAGTTGTGCCGGCATAAACGCTCGTATCATTTTTAACATACATCGACTCAATCAGTTCAGAGAAATTTTTCTCAATAACTTTTCGCTTGTATGTTCCTTTCGGAGTTAGTTCACCGTGCTGGTCATCAAATGGTCTATCAATAAATCTAAAATCAAGAATGCGTTCAAAAGGTGCGAGGAATTTGTTGACGGTTACAATAAGCGAAGAAAAATATTCCTGCTTCTGCTTTTCATCCATATCGTGCAAAGGTGAACTTTTGTCTTCATAGTTCGGATGAATAAGAACTGTATTGAACTGACGGTGATCACCGACTAAAAAAACCTGTTTAATATTTTCAAAGTCACGGAAAAGGTTTTCAATCTTCTGTGGAGCGATGGTTTCTCCCTTTATATTTTTATATATCTCTTTTTTCCTGTCGATGATTTGAATGAAACCATCCTCATCCATTTTCATAACATCGCCGGTCGGAAGCCAGCCATCTTCAGTGAATGTTTCGCTGTTTGGTGTATCGTAGTAACCGAGCATCACATAAGGACCTTTAACAAGAATTTCACCATCATCCCCAAGTTTTATTTCTATCCCCGGTAAAGGTTTGCCGAGAGAATTGGGTTTGTATCTTTTCCACGGAGTCATTGTTATTCCGCCGGTTGCTTCGGTCATGCCAAATCCACTCATCAATTCAACACCATATTTCTGGAAGAACATAAAAATATCGGGAGGTAAATAACCAGCAGCAGAAAGTCCCCACTTCAATTCACCGCCAGTTGCTTTGTCGAGTTCACTTTTTATTTTCTGATGATCGTCAACTTCAATGTCAACCTTGCTGGTGATGTATTCATAAAGCTGCATCCATTTTTTGGGAATGCTGATGAACACTGTCGGCTTTACAAGCTGCATATTTGAAATCATCGCTTCAACAGAAGGGTTCTCGAGGAAACAATATTCTGCAGCCCAGAAAACACAGCCCGTCATTTCAAGATATCTGCCGAAAGTATGATAAAGCGGAAGGAAGGCAATGAATCGATCTTCCTCACCAATTTCTGGAATTGCCATAGCACGGCAAAATCTTTTGTAAACAATATTCATCTGTGAGAACATTATCCCTTTGGGTTCACCGGTTGTTCCTGAAGTGTACATAATTGTAGCAAGTTCATTCATCCCGATTTCAAATTCACTTTCAGGTTCTTTACCAGACTTTAAAAACTCGTCGAAGCTGATAACCCAATTCTCGCTTGAATTTCCTTCAAGAAGAACTACAGTCTTAAGCTCTGGCAGCTCATTCTTTAATGATTTAATTTTTGAAAGTTGCTTTTCGTTATGAGCAATTAGAATTGAAGCTTTACTTTGCTTAAGAATGAAACGAATATGTTCGGTAACAGAATTCCCCGGTATCATCACATTTACAATTCCACCAGTGAGGCAGGCAAGATCGAGCAGAGCCATCTCAACACAATTCTCCAGCAGGAAAGCAACCTTGGACTCTTTAGTAGTAAATGAGTAAAGAGCGCGGCGGTAGCTTTTTATAATCGATGCAGATTTCTCCCAGCTATACTCAGTGACCGTATTTCCATTGATGACTTTGAATAGCGGTATCTTTCCGTAATCTCTCAATCGCTGGCTGAAAAGAATATTTAAATTGAAATTACTCTTTACTACCAATTCGTGAATTAGTGGCTCCCAACTTTTCTCCTCATAGATTCTTCTAAGCAGGGAAGGAAATCGGAATAAGTTCAAATATTCGTGAGTGAGTCTTTCAATCTTTTGACCTTTAGTAAGCTGCTCGTTGAGGAAAGTTCCGAAAGCAAAATAAACCTGTGCATCAACTTCACCCATAAATCGTTTTGCAAATTCAGGTTGTGCAGCGGCAATGAAAATTTTCAGCAGAGCTTCTCCTTCTTCTTTTGACAAGCTCCTTTTCTCAAGCGGAATTTGCTTTAGAGTTTCGGCAAAACTTTCAAGCTGTTCGCTGATATCTTTCTTTCCGAAGGAAGTTAGTCCTGTTATAAACTTATCAGCGATTGAAATGATGTTATCTAATATTCCTTCAGCAATAGTCAGCGGTGTTCGTTTATCTTCCATAGTGTTCGTTGGTTTTATTTTAATGAAATGATACTGTTAAAATATAAAAGAGAGGGGAATAAATTTCCGCAACACAGATTTATAATCTGTGCTACTATTCGGATTAATTTTAAAAGCCCTTCTCCTTTGGAGAGGGGTTGGGGAGACGCCTAAACTATTTCTCTTACAACCGACTTTGCTTTTGAAGTCAGGTAATAGATTGCCGGAATTACAAATAATGTTAATATAGTAGAAGCAATCAATCCGCCGATTGCAACTATACCAAGCGGCATTCTCATTTCTTTACCTGCGTCGCCAATACCAAGTGCAAGCGGAAGCATACCAAGTATAATTGCTATTGATGTCATCAACTGTGGCTTCAGTTTAATCGGACAGGCTTCCATCAAGGCGTCCTTCGGCGTATATCCCTGCTCTCTTCTCAACTGGTTTGTATAATCAAGAATAAGAATAGCGTTGTTAACCACAATACCAATCAGCATAATGATAGACATCAATGATGTAATGCTGAAAGCGGTGTTAGTTAGGAACAATGCCAGAATAACTCCGAGCAATCCCAAAACTACAGTAGTCATTATTATTATCGGCTGCCAGAAACTTTCGAGTATTGCTGAGAGCAGCATATAAGTTAAAAGCACAGCAAGGAAAAATGCGAAGATCATATCCTGGATCATATCGTTCATCATCTTTACGTTGCCGCCCCATCTGAAATAATAACCTGTCGGCAGTTCTAACTCATCAAATCTTTTTTCTATTTCGCCCGTAACATTACCCAGAGGAAAACCCGGTGCAGCAGCACCCGTAAACATAATTGAGGTGAATTTATCTCTGTGTAAAATTTTAGTGAATCCTGTTGTGAATTTAACATCGGCAAGTTGGGCCAGACGGAAAGAACCATTCCGTGATGCAACAGTTATATTACCAGCCTTCTCTGGTGTGTTCACTGATTCATCGTCAAGAGTTACGGTGAGATCGTACTCATCTCCAAACTCACGGTACTTTGCCGATTGTATTCCCTCAATTCCTGCACGAAGTGTAAAAGCAAGATCAGTTATTGTTAGTCCAACCTCTGTTAACTTTTCTCTTTTTGGATAAACTGTAATTTCAGGTTTACCTGCGCGTGAGCTGTTATCAAAATTTATCAAACCCGGTACATCTTTGAATTTTTCAATAGCCACATCTTTAAGTTTCTCAAGCTCATCAAGATCCTGACCGAGAAGGAAAAACTGAATTGGTGCTTCCTCTCCACCCATACGTGAACCAACATCAACTTTAATTTTTGCATTTGGTATGTCTGCAAGATCCGCAGTAAAAATAGAGATCACATCCGATAACTTTATATCTCTGTCCTTCGCATCTGTAAGCTGAACGTCAATACTTGCCATATTTGTTCCCACATCAAGATCGCTCAGCTTTCCGAGGTTGGTGAGAATATGTTTTACCTCATCGTGCTTCTTCACTCTTTCTTCAATCTGTCTGACTGTTCCGGCTGTCTCGTCAAGGTTGTAGCCGGAAGGAAGTTCAACTGTAATATTAATTTTTCCGTCATCTGTTTGCGGAATAAACTCAAAGCCAAGCTTCGGTCCGAATACCATCATAACAAAAATGAAAAGTACTATTGCACCAACGAAAGTTAACAAACTGTTTCTCTTGCTGCGGAGAACAACACCCAGCATCCTTTTATATAATTCCGTTTGCTTTGTTTCAAACTTGTTAAACCAGGAAGCAAGCTTACCGGTAGCATGTTCTTTTGAGAGAATAATAGAAGATAGAAGAGGAGTTAATGTAAATGACATCATCAAAGAAAAAATAGTAGCAAACACTGCCGCGAGTGCAAGTTCTTTTAACCATAATCCCACCATTGATGACATATTTGCAACTGGCAGAAACACAACTATGTTAGTTAATGTTGAAGCCAGCACAGCAACTCCAACTTCTGAAGTCCCTTTGTATGCTGCCTGTCTTATAGTCTCGCCCTGCTTCTTATACCTGAAAATATTTTCGAGCACAACAACAGAGTTCGCAACAAGCACGCCCACCGAGACTGATAGTCCCATCAACGTCATCATATTCAGCGTGAGACCAAATGCTTGAAGCAAAAGAAATGTAGAAATAATTGAAGTGGGCATTGACATTGCAACAACAAGAGTGGAGCGCCAGTCGTGCAGAAATAAAAACAGAACAATTGCTGTGAAAAGAACTCCGAGATAAATGTTGCTCATCGTGTCATCAAAACTGCTCTGTGTAAATTCTGAAAAGTCATTTACTATTTCCAGTTTTGACCCTTCGGGCAGAATGCTCTGTATTTCAGGAAGTGAACTACGAATAGCTTCTGCAACTTTTACAACGTTACCCTCGCTGCTTTTAATTATACCAAGACGAACAACGTTTTCATTTCTAAAATCTTCTTTAACATTATAGAATGTAGCTCTTTGTCTTATATCTTTCCCTGAGTCAATAACATCTGCAATCTGCCTGATCTTTTTCGGCCCAAATGCAGTCGGAATTTCCAGCTCTCTTATTTGATCTACATCCTGAAACTGCCCAACAAGTCTTACAGTATATTCCTGGTTGCCAATCTGAAAATATCCTCCGGGAATATCCATATTATTTGCCTGGAGAATCTGTGTTAGCTGCGGAAGTGAAATAATATTTTCATAAACGATCTTGTTATCGAGAACAACCCGTATTTCTCTTTCCTGTCCGCCTGTGATCTGAACTTTCGCAACACCGTCTATCTGTGAAAATCTGTCTTTTAAAGTTTTATCTGCAATTTCAAAAAGTTGTCTTGGACTTAAGTTACCGCTCAATACAACATCAACAACAGGGAAGAGTCGTATATCAATTTTCTGTACGATAGGTTTTTCAGCGTCAGGTGGAATGTCGTTCAGGATCTCATCAACTTTATCTTTTGTTTCCTGGTTGGCGACATTCACATCTTTGCCGAGCTGGAACTCAATTATAATTATTGAAACGCCGTCCAGTGAGTATGATTCAATTCTTTCAATCTGGCTTATTGTAGATACAGCATCTTCTATTCTTTTTGTAATCAGAGTTTCAATTTCTTTCGGACCGGCGCCAGGATAAATAGTTTGTACGGTTACGTATGGAATTTCAACATCGGGCTGAAGGTTCAGGTTTAATCTGAAATATGCAATCAATCCGAAGATAAGAAATATTACTATGCCCACTGTTGTAAGAACGGGGCGGTTAATGGATACTTTAGCGAGAAACATTTTGTATTCCTTATTGAATCACTTTTACTTTTGCACCATCTGTTAACTGAGAGGCACCGTGAGTTACTAATTTATCTCCAACCTGCAAGCCATTTGAGATTTCATATAATATTCCGCTATCCTGACCATTCGAGATGTATCTTTTTTCAGCTTTGCTATCTTTTTCAACAAAAACATACTGACCGTTTTCATCTGACATTACAATATTGCGGGGAATGGTGATCGCTTTTGGGTTCTTGTAGATAAGAACTTTTATCTCAACTGTTGCACCACTTTTTAATTCCTTTTTTGAGTTATCAAATTCTACTTCTGCGAAGATTGCCTGCTTGTAAGGATCGACTGCCATAGAGACTTCAGCGATTTTTCCCTTAAAAACTTTTCCGCCGAACTCCATCTCTGCTTCCATTCCTTGCTTTATCTCACCAATTTCTTTTTCTGTAACCCATATTTTTGCTCTCATTTTGTGAAGCTGGGCAATGGTAAATAATGGAGCATCTTTATTTACGTTATCACCAACATTAACTTTTACATCCACCAGCGTTCCGCTGAAAGGAGCTTCTATAAAAATAAGCTTGCGCGCAAGTTCGTAGTTTCTTTTGTGAACCAGGTACTGTGCTTCAACACCATCGAAGTTTGCCTGTGCTATTTCCCCGGCATCTAAAAGTACTTTTGATCTTTCGTAAGTTCTCTTTGAGTTTTCATAAGTTGCGGCTGCAGTTTCATAAAGTGAACCGGGATCATCGTAAGGAAATTCCACTACGACCTGTCCTTCTTCAACATAATCACCCACACTATAATTTATCTTTTCAATCTTTCCACCGAATGCAGCCCCTTTGGTTGCCTCTTTTACTCCGGCAAGTTTTGCGAAGTAGTTCATATATTTTTCAAATGGTTTGTATTCTACCGTTTTCACTTGAACCGGCACTCCTTCTTCCTGCTGGATTTGATCCATGCTCTTTGCTTGTTCTTCATCACCACCGCATCCATTAAGCAATGCAAAAAATAATATTGGAAGAATTACCAGAGACTTTAAGTTTTTCATTTGTAACTTCATTTTAGTTAATACTCCTGATGAGTTCGTTTAATTTTATTCTTTCGGCATATATGGGTCGATATATTCCTGATTTATTTTACCCATTAGCTGTTCAAGTTCGTATTTAGTTACTATATAACTATGCACAGACTGAAGCTTGTTTATCCTTGCCTGCCTGAGAGCAACATCTTGATTTTGTACTTCAAGCTGATTGCCTGTTCCTTCTTTATATCTTACCGTTGAAAGTTCATAAGCACGCTCTGCAAGGCTTACATTTTTCTGCTGGGCTTCAACGAGACTTTGAACGCGTTTCAGCTCCAGATATTTTGCTTTGACCTGGTTGACTACATATTCTTTTAAAAGTGTGTACTGCTCTTCTGTTTGTTTATATGATATTGTTGATTGTTCAACACGGTTTTTTGTTCTGTTGCCCTGCCATAAATTCATAGATAAACTAAGCCCGACCGTAGTAGCATTGTAATTCTGAAAATTCCAATCGTCTGAAGTACCCGCATAACTGAAGTTTCCGAATGCAGCTAACGAGGGCCAGTATTCAGATACATCAAGTTGAATAAATTCTTCATCGAGATTCATTTTTAATTTCATACTTTGAAGACCAAAGTTATTGGTTAGGGCATAATCAATGATATCGTCTTCACTCGGTAAGATTTCAGGATTATAAACTATCTCGCCTTTCACATCAATTTCAAGAAACTGGTCAACACCAAGTACGAGCTTCAAATCATTAAGTGTTGTGGTGAGCATATTTTCCATCTGCAGCAAAACCGGACGAATGTTTTCAACACGTACTTCTGCCTGAAGTCTGTCAAAATCCGAAACGAACCCCTGCTCAAATAATGCATTTACATTTCTGAAATTTTCTTTTGCGTTCTCATAGCTGGCTTGTGTTATCGATAGCAATTCTTTTGTGAGCAGCGTTCCGTAAAAAGCTCTTTCAACATTAAGCTTTGTTTTGCTGATGGTATTACGCAATTCAGCTAGTGATAAATCGTAATAAATCTGTGAGGCACCAATACCTCTGAATACAGCCGAGTTAAAAAGCACCTGGGTTAACGTTAAAGAAGCTGTATAAGCATTATTAAGGGCGAAGGATTGAAGCGTGTTTTCTACAGGTACATATTTACTCTCATCTCTTGGTATTACATTCTCATCAAACAATATGCTGTAAGTTGCGTTGGTAAGTAGAGCGCCAAAATCAGGGAAAGCCATTTTTGGTTTTTTTAGAAAATGAGAGAAGTCAGCCGAAAGATCGAGGCTTGGCATTGCATAACCAAAGGCTTCTCTGACTGCCGCACGGGATTTATCTGTGCTCATTTTGGCAACTTTTATATCAGTATTGTTTTCTAAGGCTATCTGGATTGCCTCATCAAGAGTTAAAGTTTGTGACTGAGCAGATATAATTCCCGGAAGCAAAAAAATAATTATGGATATAAATGATAAACACTTTTTCATCAGTAACTCACATTTGATTTGTTTGCATGGACAGATTGGTAATGGGAAGTAGATTTTGTTCATAATTTTTATGAAAAACATTAAGTATAAAATTAATCAATTCGCATGTAATATAGGAGTGAAAAACTTCTCTATACTCTATTTAATTTTTTATAATGTGCCTGTAATATTACAAGATGAGCAATTGTTTCTTTTTGATAAGTATCACACGATCCTACTATTTCACGACAAAATTTTATAAAAAGAACTTAGTCCTCCTGACTCACTGTCTTCTCTGATAAATTCTAATTACCTTCTAACCAAACTGCGTCATTTTAAGCGACATTTTATTCAGGAGCGACACAATTATTGACGCTATATTAGACCCGGTAATTTGTTCATTAATGGCTAAATATTTACAAGCAAATAGCTTATAATAATTACTGGAAATTGGATAGTTGCGAAATATCAAATGTTAGTTTTTGGCATACTATTTAAAGATATCTTAGCGCTACCAAAGAAATTTCTAATCAAACTAAGCGAGGCACTATGATAGAAAACGCGAACAATTTTAACAAGATAAATGTTTGGGATGAAGAAGCCGCACGGCACATTCTGGCAAGAACACTTTTTGGATACAACAAACAGGATGTTGAATTTGCGTTATCTCATTCGCTGGATAATTTTGTAGATAACTTCCTTCTTGCCGATCAACCTGAACCGCCACAGCCCGGTTTTTGGGTAAACGATCCAACTAACGAAAACAATACTGAACGAACCAGAGAAATGATTTACTGGTGGTATAATCTAATGGTTACACAAGGTTATTCTCTTCGTGAAAAGATGGTTTTGTTTTGGCATAATCACTACGTAAGTGAAGTTTCAAAAGTTGGTCTGGCACAAAGGATGTACTGGCAGAATAAATTATTCCGTGACTATGCAATGGGAAATCTTATCAATCTAACAAAAGCTATTACGATTGATCCAGCAATGCTTATTTATCTAGACGGAACAAGGAACAGGAAAGGTGACCCAAATGAAAATTATGCGAGAGAACTTATGGAATTATTCACGCTTGGTATTGGAAACTATACTGAGCAGGATATTCAGGAAGGAGCGAGAGCTTTAACAGGCTGGCAGGTAGATGGGATTACCTCTTACTTTAACGCAGGTCGTTTTGATGACGGAACTAAAACATTTTTAGGGCAGACTGGTAATTTCATTTACAATGATATTGTTGATATAATTTTTACTCAACCCGCCACGGCTACATTTTTCTGCAGGGAGTTATATAATGAATTTATGCATGTTGCTCACGACGAACCAAGTATTGAAACTATGGCTCAAATATTAAGAGAGAATAACTATGAGATTAAACCCGTCTTATCCACTTTATTGAAATCGGTTATGTTCCATACAAATGAAGTAAGAGGAGCTAAAATAAAGAGTCCCGTTGAGTTAATGATTGGAACGATGAGACAATTCAATGTAGCGACACCGGATTATGTTTATATGCGCACAGTTGCAACTCAATTAAAGCAGGAACTATTTGCACCGCCGAATGTTAGCGGCTGGGACGGAGATAAAATCTGGATTAACACAACAACACTTCCCTCAAGAAATATTTTTACCGATGCCGTAATAAATGGCAAAAAGCCCGGTGGAGGAGATTTAACATTTCAATTGAATCTTGTTGAATATGCACGAACTTTTCCCAGTGCCGAAGATGCAGTTCAACTGATTAATGACATTTCAAAAATATTCCTTCAGTATCCGTTAAGTGAAAACAGGAAGGAATATTTACTAAATACTTTACTCGATGGTGCTGAAGTCTATGATTGGTCAACTGCTGATCCTCAGGCTGAGAACAGGTTAAAGATGTTCTTTAAAGCATTAATGAGATTATCAGAATATCAACTTTCATAATCAGAAAGAGAAATTATGGACAGAAGATCATTTTTACGAAATTTAGGATTAGTAGCCGGCGCTGGCACGGTTTCAATGGCTTTAGGTAATATTCCAATAAGAGCATTCTCAAGATCATTCCTGAATATCCAGGCAATCAATGGAAAAGTAATAGTATTACTACAGCTAAGCGGAGGTAATGACGGACTTAATACAATTATACCATTTGAAGATAGTATATATTATAATAAGCGTCCATCTCTTGGAATAAAAAAGGAAGATGCTGTTAAGCTAAATTATCTTACCGGTATGCACCCATCATTGCAGCCATTAAAATCATTGTATGATGATGGGATGATGGCCGTTGTTCAGAATGTTGGATATGAAAGTCCAAACAGATCGCATTTCAGATCGACTGATATCTGGCTGAGTGCATCTGATTCAAATGTTGTCATTGACGACGGATGGGTTGGAAGGTATCTCGCAAAAGTTTTACCTGATCATAATCCGATCAACACTGAACATCCAATGGCAATTCAGATAGGATCAACACAATCTGCTTTGCTAGAATGTACCTGCCAGGGCTCGATGGGAATTTCATTTGAAAGTCCGAATCAGTTTTACCAGTTGATAAATGGCAGCACGGCAGATAACGATCCTCCTCCGGATACAGTTGCAGGCAATCAATTAAAATATATTAAGGAAGTGGCTGCTCTTTCAATCCGGTATGCACAAGTAATAAAAGAAAAAGCAGACCTGGTAGAAAATAAAGCAACTTATCCGAACACACGGTTGGCAAGGCAGCTTGCTATAGTTGCTGAATTGGTGGCCGGCGGACTTGAAACACCGGTGTATCTGACATCTATCGGAGGTTTTGATACTCATGCAAACCAGGCAAACAGTCACTCTAACTTGCTTACAACCGTTGCACAGGCTATCGAAGCTTTTCAGACTGATCTTAAATTATTGGGAATTGCTGACAGGGTTGTGCTGATGACATTCTCAGAATTCGGAAGACGCCTTAATCAAAATGGAAGTGCAGGAACAGATCACGGAACTGCAGCACCACTTTTTATTATTGGCAGAAATGTTTACGGAGGAGTCTACGGAAACAATCCGGATCTTACTGATCTTGATAACAGTGGAGATATAAAGTACAAATATGATTTCAGACAGCTATACGCTACTTTATTGACTCAGCAATTGGGAATGCCAGTTGAAAGAATGCCTGATGTACTTATGAAAGATTTTGAAACATTACCACTAATCTCGGAAAAGGCTGGTTCACTAACAGGACCTTCAGCTTTTCAACTTGAGCAGAATTATCCGAATCCCTTTAATCCCTCAACAACAATCAGCTATTATCTGAGAGTTCCACAGTCAGTTAAGCTTGAAGTATTTTCAGCTGCAGGGGATCAAATTGCAACACTTGTAAATGGTTACCAGGACATTGGCAGCTATGATGTTCAGTTTGATGGCAGGAGTTATTCGAGCGGAGTTTATTTTGCACGGCTTGATGTAGGTGTTTCCAGCAAGACGATTAAGATGATGTTGATAAAGTAATCGAATTTAAGTTGATTGAAAAAAATGCCATCCAACCAGGATGGCATTTATATTTTAAACTGTAGCACAGATTATTAATCTGTGCTACAAAGAATGAAATTTTATTTCTTTATCCCTGCAGCTTCTTCAAGCATTGCAGTTGTCACTGACTTCGGTCTTTCAATCGGATAACCAAGTCCACGATCCCAAATTATGTTAGCAACAACACCGAGTGCTCTTCCAACAGCAAACAGAACTGTGTAGAAGTCATATTCCTTCAATCCATAGTACCATTGGATAACACCGGATTGTGCATCAACATTCGGCCACGGATTCTTTGCTTTACCCTGTTCAAGCAATATTGGTGGAACTACTTTGAACAAAAGATCAACGTAAATAAATAATGGATCTTTTGGTAAATGCTTAAGACAGAATTCACGTTGAGCCATATAACGTGGATCGGTTTTTCTTAAGACAGCGTGTCCAAAACCTGGAATAACCTGACCACCTTTTAGTGTATCCCAAACAAATTGTTTCATCTCTTCTTCGGTTGGAATTTTTCCGCCCATCTTATCATAGACTCCCTGCAGCCAGCTTAAAACTTCCTGGTTAGCGAGTCCGTGCAATGGACCGGCAAGTCCGTTTGTCATTGCAGAAATTGAGTAGTACATATCAGATAATGCGCTTGCTACAAGATGTCCTGTGTGTGCACTTACGTTTCCACTTTCGTGGTCGCTGTGTAAAATGAAGTACATTCTTGCAACATCATCATAAGGTTTAGCGATACCCATCATATGAGCAAAGTTTCCGCCAAGATCCATCTTTGGATCGGACTCAATTATCTGTCCGTTCTTGTATTTTAATCTGTAGATGAAAGCCGCGATGCCTGGTATCTTTGCAAGAAGCTGTAATCCATCCTCAAGCGTTGGAACCCAGTAATCGTTCTTCTTGAGTTTACCCGAATTATATTGTTTAACAAATTCTGACTCCCGCTGCATAGCAAGAATCGCTGTTGAAAACATTACCATCGGATGAGAGTCCGTTGGCATAGTTTTCAGAATATCAAATACATATTTCGGAATAGCACTTCTTTTTTTGAATTCCTCTGCAACCTCTTTTACATCGGCTTCAGAAGGAATATCTCCTGTCAACAGAAAATGGAAGAAACCTTCCACATAAGGCATTTCTCCGCCGGGTACCTTCGGTAGTTTTTCCATTACTTCGGGAATTGTTAATCCTCTGAAACGAATTCCTTCAAACGGATCGAGATAAGAAATATCAGTAACCAAACTTTTAATATCTCTTGCCCCGCCAATAATTTGTCCAATATCTACTTCGTCAACTTTTACATTGCCGAATTCTTTAATAAGCCGTGTTGTCCGAGGACGCCATTCCTCAATTTTCTTTCCGAGTTTTTCTTTTAATCCAGACATTTTTACTCCTTTGATTTTAGTTATAATTCAATGAATAATGGATTGACCTGACTGTTGCAAACATTCTTATCGATATAAATTCTCTATCGATGAGCTTCAGATTTGATGAGAAGCGAGATTGTTTTGAAAGAGGTTTCAAGAGTACCCCTCGTTTGAAAAAATGAAAAATTACTTAGTTCAATATATCAATAGTTCTTGCTATTAATCAAATAAAATCGACTTATAGTTAACTGCCGCGAATACTTTTTTATCCGGGAATTGTTTGATAACAGAAGCTCCAACCCAATCAATTGCTTCTTTATCTCCGTGAACAAGGATAATAATCTCGGGGTTTAGTTTATTGACAAGAGATATTATTTCCTCACGTTTTGAGTGAGCTGAGAACCGAAAGTTTTTTATTTCGCACCTAATTTCAACTTTCCTATCTCTTTCTGTTAGCTGAATTTTATCTCCTCTTCCTGCTTTTGAAATTATACTTCCGGGAGTTGACGGATCCATATAACCGACAGTAAAAATCGCAGAATCTTTTTTATGAAACCACCTTTTCGCCAGCATAAATGAGTTAGTGGATTCGACCATCATTCCGCTTGAGGCAAGAACAATGCTAGGAAATTTAAAGAGCTCATCGAAGTCTTTCAACTCATTCAAGCTTTTTTGCGGGATGTCAGAAATCACAAGCTCCTTCTCATTTCTGTTAACAACGTAACGATTGTAATCATATATTCTGTTTATTTTGTTTCCAATTCCGCCGGTATAAATATCAACGTTTGTAATTTTATTTCTTTGCATTTGCAGCCAGATTGTAGCAAGCATCTCCTGAAGTTTACCAAGCGCAAAAACCGGAATGAGAACAGAACCGCCATTATTAATTACTTTATTAATTGCTGATGAAAATCTATCAACTTCTTTCTCCCAATTGTTGATTACTGAGGAATCAGTTGCCCCGTAAGTTGTTTCAGTTATTAGTATGTCAATTTTTTCTTCAGGCAGATCAGCACCAGATAATATCGTTTGAGAAAATAGATTAATATCTCCTGTGAAAAATATTTTCTGTCCATTAATGCGTAACAGTATCCCAGCCGAACCAATAATATGTCCTGCATCAAAAAACTCAGCTTCTATTTCCTGATCACTATTTAGCGAGCTAAGTACAAATTTTTCATTACAAGATTTATAGTTAATTGACTTTATAAGAAGATCAACTTCATCCCGCGAATAGATTTCAAACTCACTTTCATCAATCTGTCTTTTTAATATTGATATAGCATTATGAAGTGTTAACTCAGCCACAGCCCTTGTTTGAGGCGTAGTAATAATTTTTATATGAGGAAATTTTTTTATCAGAAAAGGCAGCGCATTCAAATGATCTTGGTGTGCGTGTGAAATTAAAACATAGTCAGTTGGTTTATCTTCAAGCAGCTCAAACTTAGGCAGAGAATTCAGTCCTGTTAGTTGCGGGTGCATTCCGCAGTCGAGAATAATACCTACTTCATTAATATTGAGGTAGTAACAGTTAGCACCAATTTCACCGGCACCTCCGAGTGGAAGAAATTCAATCATTAATTTAGTTTAAAATTATTGTGAGTAAATCTAAAGAAAAGAATAAAAAGAATATTACAGCAGCACAGATTAATAATCTGTGCTGCAAGTATTAGGAACAAGAGAGAGAATTATTTTAACAAAGACATCTTAATAGTCTTAGTGTAATTTTCCGCCTGAAGTTTTGCAATATACAAACCGCTTGCAAAATCAACGCCTGAAAAATCTACTCTGTAACTTCCAGCTGATTGCTCTTCATTCACGAGTGTTACAACCTCATTCCCAAGAATATCAAAAACTTTCAACTGAACAAATGATGCTTCAGGAATACTGTATTCAATATTTGTAGTTGGGTTGAATGGATTTGGATAGTTTTGGCTAATGTTAAAATCCTGCGGCAATCCGCTGATTTGTTTAACATCAGTTGTGAAAGATAAATTCCAGTCATACCAATCTGCATTAATAACTCCACTGGATGGAGGATTAGGATCTGTTGCAGAGACAGTTACATTTGCACCATTCTTTGCCAGAAAAGAATATTGAACACTTGTATTTCCACTTTCCATAGAAGTCTCTCTTATTCTTAAAGCGTCGAAGCCGGCACCACCTGGCATTGTCATTGTGCCCCAGGCATCAACAACTACATTAATTGAAATGCTTGTCTGACTGATTGGAACCCCACCGAAATAAACTGTTTCTGTATAAGATTGAGACCATGAAGTATTTAACGACATTGGTAATTGTAATTCAATACTTGATGGGACATCTTTAATGGCAACCAACACACCGGGTAAAGAATCTGAAGTAACTGCCTGGCCCAGATTACTTAAGCTACCGTTTATACTTAAGTATGACCAAATTTCTGCAGGATATCCGCCATATTCACCTTGACTGTAAGTTGCAAGATTAGCTCCTGGGAATTCACTAGCATATGGAGTCGTTGCTACATCAACGCTCAAAAGAGAAAAGGTTTCAGTACTTTGTAATCCCGAAAAGTCCCAGTTATTCCCACCACCAGCCGATCCGATATCGAAGCTTGTAATGTCAGTAGAATGGATTGTTGCCGAATTACCAACCGCAAAAACATTACTAACGTCAGTGCTGGTTATTGTAATTTGTGCAAATGCAGAACTGGTAAGAAAAAGAGCAAAAAGGAATAACGTTTTCATTTAACCTCCTTAGTTTTTATTTAAAAGTTATTTATTAATAGCCCGAATGAACTTAATAAATTCAATTAATAAAAAACAAGTGTTATTAACAATCAATAATTGAGTTTAGGCAGGGGTTTTAATAAAGATTTAATTTAACGAATTGCCCAGATTACATCAGAGAAAGTTTCCTGATTCTTTTCAAATTGGAATTTCATCAAGAAATGTGGATTGAAACCTTGCATGTATTTTTCAATTCTATCTTTGAGCCAGGAAATTTCTGCCTTTAGTTTCCAGTGCTCGCCATCTGCAGAATAGAGAACGATGAATAGTCTGTTCTTTAAATGTTTTCTTTGCTGCTGCGATTGATGCTTGTATAACCATCGAATTAGCTCATCAGTTTTCTTGATTGCTTCTTCAATAGAAAGCGGAAAATTTTTTGGGAAGACTGAAGTTTTATGATCAAATGTAACACCATCAATCGTGAAATCAACGAGCCTGTCTTTTTCATCTAATGCTGGTTTAACATTCGGAAGTGAACAGAATATTTTTTCAACTGACTGGGCTGACCAGAAGTTGTACCAGCGGTTCAAGGCATAGTTGGCAATGTTTTGATGTTCTTTGTCTTCGCTGAACCTGTTCTCGGTTTCTTTTAAGACTTCATCAAAGGAAGGAATTCTGTAAACAAAATTTGTCAGCTTGTCAAATTCATCGTTTTGTTTTCTTCCCCACTTATATGGGTATGACAATCTTTTTTTTAATTCTTTTTCAATACTGATTAGTTCAGCGTCCATTTATATTGGATCAATCAATTTTCTTGAAGACCATTAATTCTTTGTCATCTTCAAACAAATGCAATCTCAATTTTTCAATTTTATATCTGTTCACTTTAATCAGGTTAGTTAAGAATCTCTGTTCAAGATTACCGGGACAAGCCATTTCTGTTGTAACTATGTTCTGAAAAGTGATATTGTTCCCATCAATGTTAACTTCGCCGTTAATAGTATTACACCCTGTGTTTCCGTGAACTCTCTTTTCAGCAACATAAATCTCGAGAACAGGAAGATTTTTTATGCTCTCATCAATAAGAACTGCGTAACTCTCAATTGACTCAATCGCCCATATATCGTGCAGACGAATATCAGCTTCTTCTTTGCTCGACGAACAGTTAGGAATTATGACAGTTATTAATAACAGAAGGAGGACATCCTTTTTTTTCATATAAATCTCGGATTATTTTTGAAATAAGAATATGTACTCGTGCTTAAAAATGTAAAACCCGCCGGCTAAGGCTCTGTAGCGCCATAATTCTTTCTGGTTTCTCTTTGCTGTTGTCTGATCAAAATTTTTTATAATAGTTGATTTCAACTTAAAACCCTTATTCATCATTTCCTGCATAACGTAAAATCCAAGTGGAATCCATTCTCCCGCTGAATATTTATCGCCAATGACTACTGCACAATATCTTCCTTTATCAAGGAGTGGATAAATGTTATCAGCAACTTTTTTGAACATTCCCAAAAAATCCTGTGTTGATTTTGCATTTGAGAGATCATCTTTATTATCGCTGAATTTGATTATGTCCCAATAGGGAGGATGCATAATTACAAACTGAAATGAATTCATTTTCAATTTTTTTAATAAGGGCTTGTAATCAATAGCAGCACTATTTCCACTAACCACTTTTGTGTTAACTTTAAAAGGATTTTTTTCCCTCATAACATTTGATTCGGTTGTATTTGCAACCTGCTTGATTAGTTCAACACCAACTCCATTTCTTCCAAGTCTTTTGCATTCAATTAAAGTTGTCCCGCTGCCGAGAAAAGGATCAAGAACCCATTCTCCTTTTTTTGTAAATCTCCTTAGTAGTTGATTTGGAATTTGCGGAATGAAATTTCCCCAGTATCCTGCTTTGTGCATACCGGAAGTGTCCCTCTTATCAAATATCCACAGACTGTCTGTGATTATATCATCATACTCTTTCCATCTATTCAAATTTAAATCATTAATTTTTCCTTCCTTTTGAACTGATAAACTTTTGAGCAATCGGTTAAGATAATACTTGGTTCTTTCAATAGTACGTGTATTTAGGATCTGTTCAAATTCCTTTTGAATGAGTTTGTACGAGTACTCAATTATAGCATTATCTGTTTTAATTAATATGTTATTTCCATCCTCACTAATGAGTTCTGTGGCTATGTTTTTTAGCGAAGTAATGATCCGTTTAATTTCATCCAGATTTGTTTTGTCCATGCAGGAACTAATGATCAGAAAAAAATCATCACGCTTTAATTCAGGAGAGTTCATTTTATAAAAGCGAGTAATAATATAATTTTAATATTTATGAAGAGAATTCATTTCAAGATTTGGTCCAGCTAATTATTTTTTATTGGAGGTGTATCTTTTATATAATGTACCAATTGATCGATTACAAACTCCTTTTCATCAATCAGTGCTTTTACCACATCGCCAATTGATATGAATCCAGCTAACTTGCCTTCTTTATATACCGGCAGATGTCTTATTCGTTTATGTATCATCAAAGCCATACACTCTTCAACACTTTGCGAAATTTCTACATAGATAACATTGGCTGACATTATTTCTTTAACTGTCATCTGGAGAGAGGATTTACCATACAGCGCCACTTTCCTTGCATAGTCTCTTTCAGACAATATTCCAACAACTCTACCATCTAAAATAACCAGAACAGCACCTATTTCTTTTTCAGCCATTAATTTTAATGCATCAAAGACTGTTATTTCCGGTGTAACAGACCAGATCTGGTTTCCTTTTTTTTCAAGAATCTCATTTACTGTTTTCATTTTTCAAATCCTTTTTAATTTGAATATACTTACACCAGGGTTAATTCTTTTCAGCAAATCGCAATTAGCCTTCATTTATAATCACAGGAATGATAATCCCTGGATTAAAAAGTGATAATAATATATCCAGAATATAAAATCTTAAATGCTTTTAATCAATCACAAGGGGAGAATTACTTTATAAAATTTCTACACCCTTGTTGACCTAGTATCAAAATTCTTTTTTACAATTTCAGCTATGGTTCTTCCAATGCTTAACGAAGCTGTTGCTGCCGGCGAAGGTGCGTTCAAAACGTGAACCATTTTATTTGATTCCACAATTCTAAAATCATCTACAAGTTTTCCGTCAGGTTCAAGAGCTTGAGCTCTGACACCAGCACCACCAACCTCAATATCTTCTTCCTGAATTTCAGGAATTAATTTCTGTAATGCACTTACAAAAGCTTTCTTACTGAATGAACGATAGAATTCTCCAAAGCCCATCTTATAGTATTTTGAAGCCATCTTCCAGAAACCGGCATAAAAAAACATTTGTGATAGATCGGAAACAGAAAAATCTTTTTTAGTATATCCCTCTCTTTTGAATGCAAGCACTGCATTTGGTCCGGCTTCGACACCGCCTTTAATCATTCGCGTAAAGTGAACTCCTAAAAATGGAAAGCGTGGATCGGGAACGGGATAAATTAAGTTTTTAACCAAATACTCTTTTTCTTTTTTCAGTTTATAATACTCTCCTCTAAAAGGAACAACCTGCAACCCGGGATTGACTCCACAAAGTTTTGCAATCCTGTCGCAATATAACCCGCCACAATTTACCAGAAACTTTGTTTTAAATTCACCTTTTGTTGTAATTGCGATAAGCTCACCATTAGCATTATTTAAAGATAAAAACTTGCAACATGTTTCAAGATAACCCCCTGCTTCTAAAAATAATTTTGCATAAGCATCGGTAACTTTTGAGTAGTCAACTATACCTGTCTGAGGAACAAATATACCGGCAATTCCTGTTGTGTGAGGCTCATAATTTTTAATCTCATTTGCACTTAGTTTTTTAATTCCATTCAAACCATTTGCAATTCCTCTTTTATATAATTCATCAAGGGCATTTAGTTCGGATTCGTTGGTCGCAACTACAATTTTTCCACATTTCTGGTGAGGAATATTTTGCTCTGCACAAAAGTTATAAAGCAATTCTCTTCCATCAGTGCAGTTCTTAGCTTTTAACGAGCCAGGTTTATAATAAAGTCCGGAATGAATGACCCCGCTGTTATTTCCTGTTTGATGGAATGCAAGCTTTTTTTCAGCTTCAATCAATAAAATGTTTAATTTTGAGCTGTTTTGTAGGGAAAGTGCAGTAGCTGTCCCTATTATTCCTCCACCTATTACTAATATGTCGAAACTTTTTTCAGCCATTATTTGTTCATGCTTTTATTAAACGATTTATCTTGAACTTTAATAATATATGTCGTAACATAGATTTGTAATTTGGTAAAGTCATCACCACAACTATTCGACTCGATTTTTAATGTAGACAGATTTTATTAAAATCATTAGTGAAAATTTAGATAATTTAATACTTATAACAATTTGAGTTCATTATGAACAGCAAACAAAAATTCATCATAATTGTTGCATTGATCCTTTTAGCAGCAGTTTTATTCTGGTGGCTTGCAAGTGGAGGAGAAATTTTATCTAAAGATGGAATTTGGCTCGAGCAGGAAATTTCAGAACTTGATAAGGCATTAGGATTAGAGCCTCAAAAAATTTATCAGGAAAAGTTTATTTTGGGACTTCTTCCGCACACTACAGTTATTTCCGGTATAATAGTAGTTGTATCAGCGATTTTATTTTTTATATTCAAATCAAAAAAGACAAAGGAGAAAAAATGAAGAAAATAATCAAAACACTCATCTTACTGCTTGTTGCAGTATCAATGTCCTTCGCTCAAGGTTTTAAAGTGAAAGCCACAGGCGAACAGACATTCAATTTTGAAGACAAGCGAAATCAGGTGAAATTTTTCAGCACAACTCCGCTGGAAGATATTACCGGAATTTCGAATGATGTAAAAGGCAAAGTAACTTTAAATGTAGCTGACATTAAATCAATGAAAGGTTCTATCACAATTTCTGTTGCTTCGATCAAAACAGCGATTGATCTTAGAGATGAACATCTGAGAAGCGATAACTGGTTAGATGCAGATAATTATCCTGAAATTACTTTTGTATTAAAGAAAGTAGGAGATATTAAAACTCTTGAAGATAGCAGAATCGAGACAAAGATAACCGGGGACTTTACAGTTCACGGTGTAACAAAAGAAACGATTGCAGATGTAACATTAACTTATCTGGACGCGAGTGAACAGACAAAACAGTATGCGCCAGGCGACCTGTTGGGAGTTCAAGCGAAATTCAACATTGCACTTTCTGAATTTGATATCGAAAATATGGTTGTCGGACAAAAGGTTGCAGACGAAATAGAGATTACCGCAACTCTTCGTGGATCAAACGCTAAGTAGTTCATTCAAAAATACTTTACTTTATAAATCCGTAGTCTGAAAAAAGCTACGGATTTTTTATTGCTTATCTTTCGTAAGAAAATAATTTTTTTTTAGTATGAAAAAGATCATAACGATATTCGGCAGTTCTAAACCAATTAATAATGAAGAGCAGTACCTCACCGCATATACCCTCGGAAAAAATCTTGCTTTAAATGGCTTTGATATTTGCACGGGTGGTTTCAATGGAATAATGGAGGCTGCATCCAAAGGTGCAGTTGAAGGCGGCGGTGAAGCCATTGGTGTTACTGTTGATTTGTGGGGAAGATACACTAACAAATACATCACAAAAGAAATTAAATGTATTACACTCTTTGAAAGGATTGATAAACTGATCGGACTTGGTGACGGTTTTGTTGTGCTGCAAGGCGGAACTGGAACTTTGCTTGAACTTGCCGCTGTATGGGAGTACGCAAACAAAGATTTGATGAGAATAAAGCCGGTTGCCTGTCACTCATCAATCTGGAAGACGATTGTATCTGAAATGAATGAGCAAATGAAGTTGGAAGGAAGAAGCGCCGATATGGTTAAATCATTTGATACAATAGAAGAGATTGTAGAATACCTGAAAGGGAGTCTTATAAATACTCCTTCCTGAATTTTCAGTTCATAAAAGAATTGTTGAACTCAAATCTTGCTTGGAACAGAAAACTTAATTCTTTTTGGTTTTACAAGTTTTTCAAAATCATTGAAATTCATTTTTATAAGTTCGGTGTGGCTGCAGGCATTGAATGCAATTTCATCTTCTTCAGCTAAGCTTTCAGCAACAAAAACATCCATACCATATATATTTCCAAACGGCGGCATTGCACCAACTTCACAATCAGGAAATTTGTCCATGAATTCCTGCTCATAAGCCAATCTAACCTCTTTTGCCCCAAGAATATCCTTTAAACTATCAAAGCTAACCTTGTATGATGCAGGCAAGACAGCCATAGCCATCTTTCCATCAATTTTTATTATGACTGTTTTGGCAAGATCTTTTCCCGGAATGTGTGCAATTGCTGCAATCTCCTGCGCTGTATAAGCAGATGAGTGCTGGATAGAGATATACTTAACCTTATTCTCATCCAGAAATGATTTTAGTTTTTTTAATGGCATAACTTCCTCCATAAAAATTATTTTTTATTTCTATTCGTTCCTTCTTACTCGAACTCTTACTCCTACTCCTACTCTGAATATATGATTTAAAGTAAGACCGGGATTAAGTAAAAAATTTAAAACTATGAAATTTCGTCAGCTAATTCCAAAAATCTTTTGTAAGGAATTGCAGATAAACTTTCCGCCTGAAAAGCACCGTTCGATAAACTTATCATTGAAACTTTTGCAGCAGTTTCCTCATCAGGAGCTTCATAAATATCCAGGAAATCATAATGACCCAGCAAAGCATAGTGTGCAATAAATTTAACTTCCGGGCATTTGTTCTTTACATGGTCAAGCCATTGCCTGCCGAGTTTTGCACGATCTTTCATCTGCTTTGAAGATTCAGGGGAGAGTTTTGTGAGCATTACATATGTTTTCATTGCTTAATCCTTTCCGAGTTGTTTTTGATTTCGATTTAAATTAAGCCAGGTGATTAAACTTTACAGTTTAAGCTTTAATTCTTATTGAAATGTAATAAGTGAAAAGATAATTGTCAAAGGCTTGAATATTAATTCAATTGGCAATTGGCAAATGATATTGAACGGAAACTTTGAGATTTTTCATAAAAGATATTTAATTGCAACAAAACCACCGATCAGCAGAACAGTAAATGCTATAGCAAGCCAGTTAAAATATTTATCAATAAATAATTTTATCTGAGGTCCAAACTTCCATATCAATGCTGCTACCAAAAAGAAACGGGCTCCTCGGCTAATAATTGAAGCCACAATGAACATCACGAGATTAATATTGAAAGCACCTGAAGAAATAGTTATTACTTTATATGGTAGTGGTGTAAATCCTGCGGTGAAAATAATCCAAAAATCGTAATCAACATATAATTTTTGAATATCATAAAATGCTTGTGGTGTAAAGCTTGGTATATTATTAAAGAAAAAATTTGCGATTCCAGTAAACTGGTTAGATGGCGTCCACCAGAGATAATGTCCAATAGCATAACCAAGCAAGGCACCACTTACCGAACCTATTAGGCAAACTGTAGCAAATTTAAATGCCTTTTTAGTTGAACCAAGAACTAAGGCAATCAGTAAAGCATCGGGTGGAATGGGAAAGAAAGAAGATTCAGCAAAAGCAAGTAAAAATAATGCTAAAGTTCCGTACTTGGTTTGAGACCAGTGGAGTACCCAGTCGTAAAGATTTCTAAGTAGTTTCAATTAATTCCTTTCAATGAGGCGCAAAGTTAGGTAAATCAAGCTTTTCAGAAAAATTTTTAATTGTGTAAATGAATTTTGTATATGGGCGAAATAAAATGAAAATTATGTCCAATTCAATTAGTACTTTGAACAAATGTCCATCTGCTCAACACAAATTTGCGATCGAATAATTTATTTATTTAAGTTTCAATAGGTATTCTAATTAATTTTTTTACTCACTAAATAGGAGGCAAATATGAAAAAGGCTACTTTATTCCTCATTATCATAATTCTGTTCCTATCAACCGGCGTATCTTTTTCTCAAATTTATGTTAAGCTTGGTGGGGGTTACAATGTGGATTTTAATTCTATGAACATTGGTACTAATATCATAATTTCTAATTCTGGAGTTTATAACTACGAAGCAGTTACCGGTTCCTTTGGCAAGGGGCCAAGTATCTTGGGAACTTTGGGCTACAATTTTTCTTCTTACCTGGCTGGTGAATTGGGCCTAATTTATAAATTACCAGTAGAGTTTGAAGAAACTTTGCAAGCTGTTTCCAGCTATACTGCAAAGAATACCATTACTGGATCTTTTTTTGGCTTTTCACCTAGTATAGTTATAAGTGCTCCACTTGATAATGTAAAACCTTTCATTAAATTAGGTTTATTGGTTGCGCTCCCAGCCACAGAATATGAACTAAACGATAGCGAGGGTAATACAACGAAGGGTGTTTTTGGTGGCAGTGTTGATTTTGGTTTAACTGGCGCTGCAGGAATTCTTGTTCCAATTAGTACTCAAATATCTATTAACGCAGAAATTGATTTTGTCAGCTTCACCTGGAAACCTGACGAAGTGGAAGTAACTGACATAGACGGAACTAAAGAAGTAATCAAGCTTGAACATGAATGGACATCAAATGATGGAAATAGAGCTGGACCTTCATTCATTCCATTTAGTAATTTGGGTTTTAGCGCTGGTATCCAATTAGGTTTCTAATTTTTCTCAATTACTTTTAATTAGAAGGCCGTCCCATAGGATGGCCATCTATATAAAATTATTTATTATAGATTGCCTTTTATCTGCCAATTGCATATCATAAAATTTCATACTAGTCAATCAAATTAAATAATGTTTTAATTTTAACTATCTTCTAAGTTGAACCACAAACAAATGCAATCAGTAAAGCGTTTGCTGGAATAGGATAAGAATGAAAATCCTGTGAAAATGAAAATTAAAAGTGGTATTAGACGGCCTTGGGTTCCAGATTGGTAAATTAGATAGTTGTAAAGATTTCATTGAAATTTTCTTTAATTCCCAGTGAAAATTTAGTAAAACTGAAAAAATCAGTGCTTTCATAATAAAATTTCTGGCTTAATTGTTGACTTTACGAGGTTGACTAATATGACGCCAAAAGGCAGAATTAATATTTTGGCTGATATTATATTAAAAACCATTAACCAATTAGGAGAGTTCTGATGAAAACATCAATTTATTCTTTTTTCATAATCCTTGTTTTAGGATGCACCACACTTTTCTCACAAGTGAATTCTAACTATGATGGACCAAAACCGGAAGTCAGAGCCGGTGCAAAATCTTTTGTTTTTCAGTATACACCATTTCAGAGTAATTTGGAACCAGTCTATGTTGGAACAGTAAGTGTTCCTGACGGCACTATATCCAGTATCGATCTTGTCGGTGCAGGTTTCAGATATTTTGTTACAAATCAAATTGCAATTGGTTTGGGTTTGAGTTTTGGCACTTCTTCTAGTTCTCTCGAGACTGAAGCGGGAAAATCGGAATCTTCAGCAACATTGTTTGGAGTTGGTGTTGATGCTAATTACCATCTAATGGCGCTCTATGGTATATCACCATACGTTGGATTAAATGTCAATTTTGGATCGCTTTCTGGAACTGATGAATTTACTCCTGAAGGGGGAGTCACTGAAGAAACTGAGTTCTCAGGAAATGGATTTGGTGTAGCTGCACAGCTGGGATTTGATTGGTTCTTTACTGAAGGATTATCTCTCGGTGGTAAATACGCTCTTGGTTTCAGGAGTTTAGGTGAACCAGAGATTACCTCTGAAGGTGAAACTGAAAAAGGTCCAAGCAGTACTTTATTTGGCATTAGCACATTCAGCGTGATTTTGAATGTTCATTTCTAATAACTAACAGAAAAAATCTTCCGGGGTTTGGCTCGGAAGATTTTACTTTTCCAAATCTATAATTTCAAATTGTGACGTAGTTAACTTCTGAGAATATTGTGATGATGAATACTTGCCAATGTGTCACTCGTCCATTTAGATTTGCTACACTTTTTTAACTCTATTATTCACAAACAAAAAAGGAACAATAATGAAAAAATTTCTTGCAGTGCTTTTCGTAGTATTTTTAGTTGCAGGATTTACTAATGCTCAGGGTAAAATGGCACTTGGATTAAATGCAGGTATAGCTTTACCAATGGGTGATTTCGGCGATGGTTACGATATGGGTTTTGGTGGTAATGCGCTTTTTGCTTATCACGCAACTCCAAATGTTGATGTTACGGCTTCAGTTGGTTATTTAACCTGGAGCGGTAAGGATACTTTCGATGACGCTACCTTCAGCAGTATTCCTGTTATGGTCGGTGCAAGATATTTATTCGGACAAGGAAAATTTCATCCTTATCTTGGTGCAGAATTAGGAATGCATTTTGCAAATTTTGATTATGAATTTATGGGTGTTGATTACTCATCCTCCGATAGCTATTTCGGTTGGGGCGCTGGTGCCGGGTTCTTATATCAAATAGGAAACAATATGGACCTCGACGTAAATGCAAGATATAATAGTATATCTTCTGAAGGAAGTGCCTCAGATTACGTAAGCGTAATGGTTGGACTTTTATTCGGACTTAACTAAGCGATACAAATATATGTTTAATCAAGCAGCGCTCTGGCGCTGCTTTTTTTATCTATTCCGGTTTTGATCAAACTCTTTCTAATTACTTTTCAGTGATTTTACATCTAAAATTTCATTTAATAATTACAAACTTACAGCGTGAGTCAAATTTGCACCTGAGAACTTATTTTCTATAAGTTTCGTTGGTTACTCTAATTAATTTATTTCTAACATTTTTGGAGAGAGAAATGAAAAAGTTATTTACTGTGCTGCTTGTCTTTGTTGCATTCACATCTATATCGTTGCCTCAAATGCAGATAGGTCCAAAGGCCGGACTCAATATTGCAAGTATAGGTGGTGATGATGCGGACCAGTTATTGGAAGGTCAAAGTTTAGATTCAAAGACTGGTTTCGCAGGTGGTCTATTCTTTATGTATCAATTCAGTAATATGTTCGCCATTCAGCCTGAGGCCTATTACACAATGAAAGGTGCAACCTATTCAGAAAGTGGTGCAGACCTAACCATATCACTTGATTATATAGAAATTCCACTTCTCTTAAAATTCCTCATACCTGTAGAGGGCTCAAATATTAGACCCTCGATTTTTGCTGGTCCAGCAGTCGGTTTTAATATGACAGCAAAATCTAAAGTGGAGTACGAAGGTGAATCACAAGAAAATGATTTTAAAGATGAAACTGCATCAACCGAATTTTCTTTGGCATTCGGTGGAGGCCTTGGTTTTATGGTTGGTAAAAATGAACTTGGTGTTGATGTAAGATATATTCTGGGATTATCCACGTTTGATGATTCGTCAGATCCATGGGATTTAAAGAACAATGTTATAAACGTCAATGCTTATTTTGGATTTTCACTTCAATAAATGAAGTATTAACTCCGCACCATTCTTCGGTGCGGAGTTCTTGTTTTAAACCCTCCTTTTTCTCTTTACTACTTGCAATTATTATTTTTGTTCTCAAAAATTCAAAGGAAAATTTATGCAATTCCAACGCAGTGCTGGTATTCTACTTCATCCAACTTCTCTTCCTGGTAAATTCGGAATTGGCGATCTTGGTAGCGAGGCTTACAAGTTCATTGACTTCTTAAAAGAAGCTGGACAAACTTTATGGCAAACATTTCCGCTTGGTCCCACTGGTTATGGTGATTCTCCGTATCAATGTTTTTCTGCGTTTGCCGGGAATCCATTATTAATCAGTCCTGAAAAATTAAAAGAAGATGGTTTCCTTTCAGAAGATGATGTAAAGAATCCGCCTCATTCCGACCCAAAGAAAATAGACTATGGACAAGCAATTGAGTACAAAAAATCTATTCTTAAAAAAGCTTATATCAACTTTAAAAATAATTCAAATGGGCTCGACAAAGATTTTCATAAGTTCTGTGAAGTTCAGAAAGAATGGCTGGATGATTTTGCTCTTTTTATGGCTTTAAAAGAACACCACAATGGTTCTGTCTGGAGTAGCTGGGAAAAAGGTCTTGTGCAAAGGGATAAAAATGTTTTAGCTGATTGGGAGAAAAAACTTAGCGACGAAATCAGATATCAAAAGTTTGTGCAGTTTAGTTTCTTCAAGCAATGGAAATCGCTGAAAGAATATGCAAATGAAAAAGGAATAAAGATTATCGGTGATATGCCAATCTTTATAGCGTATGATAGCTCCGATCTTTGGGCAAATAAAAAACTATTCACTGTTGATGAAGAAGGCAACCTAACTTTTGTCGCAGGTGTTCCGCCAGATTATTTCAGCGCAACGGGTCAGCTTTGGGGAAATCCTCTTTACAAATGGGATGAAATGGAAAAGGATGATTTTCTATGGTGGCGAAAAAGATTTTCCAGTTTGTTTGAACTGGTTGATATTGTCAGGATAGATCACTTCCGCGGGTTTGAAGCTTACTGGAAAATTACCGGCGGCGAAAAAACTGCCCAGAAAGGAAAGTGGACTAAAGCACCGGGAGAAAAATTATTCAACACTTTAAATAAATATCTTGGTGAACTTCCAATTCTTGCAGAAGATCTTGGCGTAATTACTCCACCAGTCGAAGCTTTGCGGGATAAGTTTGAATTTCCCGGGATGAAAGTTTTACAATTTGCATTCGGAACAAAGATGGAGACTAAATTCCTTCCGCATAATTTTATTCCCAACTGTGTAGTTTACACAGGCACTCACGATAACGACACAACCCGTGCATATTTCGAAAAAGAAAAACTGAATAAAGGCAAGAATGATATTTATGAACACGCACAGGTTTATCTGAATTTTTTCGGAGAAGATATTTTATCTGAAATGATTCGGGTTGCTTATGCCTCGGTAGCGAATATTGTTATTATTCCGCTGCAGGATGTCTTGAAACTTGGAACTGAAGCACGTATGAATTTTCCGAGCACAACAGGCGGAAATTGGGCATGGAGATTTACCTGGGATCAAATCGATGAGAATCTGGCGAAACATTACTTCGGACTTACCCAACTTTATGAACGTCCCCCGAAACCAAAGGAAGTTGAAAAAATTGAGGTTGAGGAAGAATAGCTTCAATTTATTCTTGAAAATTAGTGTTGATTGGTAACAAAAAAGTTTGAATCTTACCTCAACTTATTGTATCAAATAGTTGAAAAAAATATTTTTTAGATCACCCAAAAACAGGAGACCTAATTTGAAACAGATATCAGCGCTTTTATTGTTGTTTATTTTATTATTCACATCTTGCAATAACGGTCAGGCGTCATCTTCAGGTAATCTAGACTGGAATGGCAATTTGGAAAAAGCTATTGAGCAGGCAAAGAAAGAAAATAAAGCTGTGCTTGTTAACTTCACCGGCAGCGACTGGTGTATTTGGTGTAAGAGACTAAGTGCAGAAGTATTTCAGCAAAAAGAATTTGAAGCTTATGCAAAAGATAATTTAGTTCTTGTAATGCTTGATTTTCCAAAAGACATTCAGCAATCACAGGAAATAAAAGCTTACAATAATATGCTAGCGCAAAAATATGGCATCCAAGGGTTTCCAACCATTTTATTAATTGATGGTCAAGGAAAACTTGTAGCTCAGACGGGTTATCAACCGGGTGGTGCTGCCAAATATGTTGAACATCTAAAAGCTTATCTTTAAAAATTGGAAAGGCGATCGAAAGGTCGCCTTTTTAATTAAGTTGCTTTACGTAGAACAGGACTCATGTCCTGTTGGAAGCTTTTTAATTTTTACACAACAGTAAAAAATTCTTCTTGCTCTGGAAATAATTTCCTCATTTTTTTTTTTTTTTTTGAGTTGATTTTTGGGCGGAATCGCAGTTACGTTAGTAGCACTATTTTTGCTTATTAATAATTAGCATCCCTGATTGTGTTAGCTTAAATTAAAACTAAATAACTATTAGTTTTTTAGGAGAAGAAAATGAAAAGAATTTCTGCAGTTGTATTAAACTTAATTATTTTGCTGATAGTTATATACAGTTGTCAAGATGAACCGCCTGTTGTGCCGCCTCCACCGCCACCACCTCCGCCAAATGTTAAGGATACTTTAACACTAACTTTTGAATACGCTACTCTCAGAAGCATTATAATAAATTCTAAAACCACAACTAATAATCAAAACTCTACTATTGAACTTTACCGGCAATTTAATAACGCTGATACACTTGTAGCAGAGTATGTAATAACAACAAAGGATACAAGCATTATTGATGATGATAATGGCGGTGGCTTACAACTTAACACAAGTTATGTGTATTATGCAGTACGAAGAGACACAACAGGAGAAAAAAAAGACAGCAGCAACTTTATAACAGCAAAAACACTTGCGGCAACAAACTTTAATTACACCTGGCAGGAATTTGCTTTAGGTGAGCCAGGAAGTGACCTTTATGATGTTTGGGGAACTGATGAGAATAATGTTTATGCAGTGGGAAGAGTAGAGTTAAATGATACAGTTTATGGGATTATTAAATGGAATGGAAATAATTGGCTACCAGAGAAAAAAATTGGAGGATTGCAAGCAATATATGGATTTTCCACATCAGACATTTGGGCGGTTGGGGGTGGGGTATGGCATTATAACGGTTTTTTGTGGGAGCAATATACATATTCTGATCCTGTGATAACTGGAAATATCACTTATTATAGTGTATGGGGAACTGGCAGTACTAATTTGTATATGGGTAGCGGGCGAGGAAAAATCATACACTGGAATGGGAACAAAGCTCAAATTGTTTACAGTAATCCTGATGAAGTATTTGTTAAAGATTTGGATGGATATGCATCTGATTTCATAATTGGAGTTGGTACTGGTATGGTGCCCCCATTACTTGCTGTTAAATATAATGGAGATAGCTGGATTGAGTTACCACTAAGTAGTACCCTGTCATTAAATGTAGTAAGCATAGCAACGAGGAACCATATATATTTTGGAGGAGATGGTGTATTTGAACTGAAAGGAAATATTTTTTCACACTTACAAAGTTTTGGCTACTACATCTGGGATGTAAAATACAACAGAGATACCGGTGTTACAGTTGCAGCAGGTGCATTTGATGGTATATACATTTATAATGGTTTGGAATGGAGAAATTATCGAGCTCAGATAACATCAGATAATACATCTTACTCGGGAATCTTCATAGCTAATAAGACAATTTTTTGTGTTGGCAGTACTACCAGTGAAGCCAAAATAATAATAGGGAAAAACTGATTGGTGTAAAATATTTTTAAGGAGGTGAAGCATATGATTAGAACTCTATCAGTTAAATAAAAGAGTAACGGTGCTGGAACACCGTTACCCGTAATACAAACAAGTTACACAGGCATAAGGATTACTCACAGTCGTGAGTTATGCCTTTTTGTTTGTAGAATAAACCTAAAAATTTTTTCAATTAAAAATAAGGGAGAAAAAATGAGAAACTTTATATCAACAATATTATTGCTGACATTTGCAAGTAATCAAATATATAGCAGATGCGGTGAATTATGGTTTTTTATTGATGAGAATGTTCCAAACACAGTTTATAAAATTGTTGCAGAAAGAATATTTCTGGCTGAACCTCTTTTCGGCGAAAATTTTATGGAACTCGGTGATAATCATTCTTATGATGAAGTAACCTCAGATGAGATGCAAGTTTACCTATTAGACCCACCTTACGATTTCTTATTAGGATTTGATTATTTGAGAGATACAGATCCAAATAATCCTTGCTGGCCGAATATAGGGGAAGGAAAATTAAAATTTACTATTTATCGGAACGAAATGTGGAGATTCGAATTTATAATTGATCTAGTACACTCAAATGTTTCCCCGGATATTAACTTTTTTTATTCACCATCTACCGGTTTGTTTGCAAGAGGAAACGGACTTGGTATGCCTGAAATTCCAATTCAAAACGAAGGCTATGTAAATAGTTGGGAGATCCTCCAGGAGGATAGAAATATTGAAGCTTACTGTAATAATATAGAATTAACTAATCTCATTGATGGTGTTGCTGAAAACGACGTAAAAACATTTTTTTATAATGCAGGAATGGGTTTTCCATATAATGATGTTCAACTCGGTGTAGAATATAATCCAGGTATATTTAAACGATTGTGGCGAGGTGTAAATTACGGTATATCAACGACACATTCTAGTTATTCGAAGAATGGGGTCATTCATAATTTCAGAAATTGGCGTCAATATGAATCCTATACAACTTCTGCAACACTGAGAGTTTTAGATGGAACCAATGAATTCAGATCAATGTACTATTCAACTATTCCACTTACTGTTGCGAACAACCTTGAAGGAGGCAGTTCAAATAATGATTATGAAATTACCTGGCAAACACCTCCACAAACACAGACCTGGCAATATGGAATTCCTTACAATGCTTTTAACTATCTTGATTTTGAGGATGTATATTCAGCAACAGCATCGGATCAATTTCAGGCATTAAGTACTATGTGGTGGTTCCATCACTGGGATAACGGTTCAACAAATGCTGTCAGACCAAACATTCAGGTAATAGCACCAACAACTATTACTGCATTTTACAAAGGTAATCTTCGCTCAAACGACCAGAACGGAATAAAAAACCCAAGCCAGAGAAAAATGGTAAGAACAGACAACGGGCAGTATCACTGTGTATATGAATCAATGGGAACTGTATGGTACACTTACAGCTTAACTAGCAACTTTTATGGTGCCTGGAGCGCTGAAGAGCAATTGCACCTTAACGGGAAAAATCCGGCAATAGATTATGATGAGAATATGGTAGCAATTACTTTTGAAGAATATGATCCGCAGGTTGGCGGAGATGCCAAAATACATTTGTATGGTTTCAGTCCTTTAGGAAACGGTTTTTACTACCTATGGAATACAGCAGTGATTGCAGAATATCCTAATTCCTATTATGGTAACGCAAAGCCGGCAATAACTTTCAATACTGATCACGACTATGGTGTAATATTTGTTGCATACAGAAAAAATTCTACTGAAAATATTAAGTATAATACAACGAGGATAGTAAATAACCTGTGGTCGTTTTCGAGTTATGAGGGCTACATTCCCGGCACAAACAATTATTGTATGAATCCATCTGTAACAGGTAAGTCCGGAGTTGGTCAAACAGATTATATATATATTGCTTATGAAAATTCATCTAATATCTATTATACATTCGCTTACTGGGAAGGAGATGACTGGTATTTTAATTCACAAACAGTACCTCTTTCCTCAGACTGCGGATTCAATTATAATAGTTACCCGGTAATCAGCTTATCATTCAACAGTCCTAACTATTATGTAATGGTAAGCTGGCGGGGGATTTATAATGGCACACCGACAAATCCTTTACCCAAAACTGACGGCACAAAGCCCTTATATAGAGAAGCTGCAGTAGTAAAAACAGGGTGGGGAACAAGCTGGGGTACGTCGAGTAACTTCAGTAACAATGTTGATTTTACAAATAACGGTTCATTAAATACGGCATATGGATCAATAATGAGTTGGAGCGAATCTGATGGACAATATTCAAAATATGTAAGAAGAAGAAATGCAACCGGTTATGATCCAATAACACCGTTAGCGCAAAATGGTATACACAATTTAGTAAGCAACGGTAGTGAATTTGGAAATATGAAAGCGATGGTTTTCAATAAATCTACAAATGCACCATATCTTCTTGACAGATGTACAAGTGACTTCACATATATTCCTGATGGATTTGGTAAAATAAGCGAGTCGGGGATAATAGACATTAGCTATGGAAGATCGGGAATAGTAACAAAGAATGGTATCGGTTTTGTCTTCAACATCGGTGATGTTCTGCTCAACGGTGAGACCATAAAATTTATTGAGAGAGCTGACACATTACCTGTTCCAAGTATAGAAGAGCTGAATCTATCAGTAAGGACAGACACATTAAATTTAACCTCACAGAGTGAACTTATCTTTTCAGATTATTATTATGTGTTTAATGGCGAGAGCGCAGATTCTTTGTTGAGCGATGAGTTTAATGTCAGCTTCAAATGTGAATTGGTAAAGCTGTCAACAGGTGAAGTTATTGGACTGTTCGAGCAGGTAAATTATAACAAAACAAATCTGGATGAATATGGTCACCAGGGATATTTGGTTGATTGTTCGGGAATAGAAGCGGGAGATTATTATCTGAGACTGAGTGCAGAGGTAAATGAGGAAGTTGGGTTATCGCTGTCAGATATTATGATGGATAATGTATTGCTTAGTAAAGAAAATCTGAATATTAGAAACTTCAAAGGCGAGAACATACCAGTTGAATATTCACTTGAGCAGAACTACCCGAACCCGTTTAATCCCACAACAACCATCAGGTATCAACTGCCAAACGATGGGATGGTAACACTGAAGGTTTACGATATACTCGGTGCAGAAGTAGCAACTCTGGTAAATGAAGAAAAGATTGCAGGCAGGTATGAAGTAAACTTCGATGCAAGCAGGCTGGCGAGTGGTGTTTATATTTATAGACTGCAGGCGAATGATTTTATATCAGTGAGGAAGATGGTACTTTTAAAGTAAGTTGGCACAAAACAAACACAGTTCCATTGAGGAACTTGGCTTGTCAAAGGCGATTCAAATGAGTCGCCTTTTTTATTTTCATCCATTCCGCAAAAAAATTAAATTTTAATTCTCCCACACGTCTGCATGAAGATAGGATTTCATGCATTCTTAACCATTTTCCATGCGTATCTGCTTAGCCCTAAGTTTTGGTAATTCCTTCAAAATCAATGAGTTAATAAATGATAAATCATTGGCATAATTGTTTGAAGTAAAAAACCAGTTATGAGAGGAATAGGGAAAATAAATAATCATTTACTAATCATTTTTAAGGAGTTCTAAAATGAAAAAACAAAGCAACTTACACCGCTACTTTCTGGCATTCTTTGCTCTTGCAATGTTTGCGCTATTTGTCCGCTGCCAGGATGAAATGGTAGTTGATCCGGGCGATACTGAACCTACCACCGATAAAGCAGCATTAGAAAAAATTGTTGATGAGGATTCATCACTTACTTCTTTCGATTACAATTATGATGAAGAAGGTGTAATGGATTTTCTCGGCAAAGTAAGTGCAGAGATTTATCCTTTCCGCGTTGGTCAAAAGATGCGACTAATCAACAGAACTCTGAGCATAGATTTTCAGGATACGATTGCTTACGGAACGCTCACTAAAACATTTGAAGGATTATTGTTGATTGCTGCTTCGTATGATTCAAATGCAACTGAACCGGATACACTTATTAAAAAGCCCTTCACATCTATTGTTACACGAAATCTGATATTCAAAAAAATCGCCAATACACCTTACCCAAGAAGAAATTGGATCCTCGCAGCAATTTCACTTCCTGAAGGCGGAACGCAAAGCCCGAACATTGACATTACAAAAACAACAATATTTTTACCAAATGGTGATACGTTGTCGATAGATTCTCCGAATAATTATTATCTAAGAAGAGGTTGGGGCTGGTGGCACAATATTCCAATTCTCGCACGCGGCGACTCAGCAACTATAAGAGTTGAACTTTACAGTGCATTTGAAGATGAAGATTTTGTTTCTCTGACCTGGGGCGCTAACAGATGGATTAAGCATAGAGTTAAAAGATTATTCGATCTGGTTTCTTCAACACCGAACGGTAACGGATGGGATAAGGTTTATGAACAGACTTTCGTTACACATCAGTGGCCAGGATTTTATCACGCAATAATAAATGCAATGCCAAAGCAGGTAATATTAGATGATGCTACACCGGTTGAATCAGAATCCTGGGGAATACCATATTTTGTTCATCCATAATTTGATTAAGAGGAATTGAGCTTCCCTGCACACGTCCTCTCCACATCCCCCTCCTTATTAACGCGGGAGGGGGAGATTTATTTAAGAAGGGAAGATATTTTTAGTGATTATAGAATTGATAATGAAGATTTACAAACATAAATTTTAACTGCAATGAAAAAGATTTTAACATATTTGATTATTTCGACAAGCATATTCATCCTGTTTAGCTGTGATAAACCAGCTCCAACTCAGCTTGTTGATGATACAAACAATGATCTGGAGGTAGAACTTCTTAATAAAGATCTTGATAACCCTTCTTTCAGTGGTTCAGATACATCAGGCATTACACAGGACTTAACAGGAGTTACCAACCTCATTTCAGTAAGCGGGATTAAAATCACTACTGAAAACAGAACCAACGAATTCTCTCTTGCGCAGGCTATGTTTTTTGATAAATCAAAACCAATAAAATATTCAGATGGAAGATTACTGGCTTTTAAGACAATTATTCCGGGAACAATTAAATTCAATGGAACGGAAGCACACATCGTACCCTATCGAATCAAATATAGAGAAGAAGGAACGCCGAAGGATACTCTTATCGGTTTCAAATATTTGCTCTACAACATTTTCGGCGGCTATCCCGATCCATTTTACTTCAGTTATAATTCTAATGTCAGTTTTGAATTTGACCCCATTTTGCCGGGAGAAAATATTTCGTTTAATATTCTAACACCGCATCAAATAAACGGAATCGTAAGTTTAAGCGGAAATAAAATCAGCAAAAATCTTGAAGCAATTTTGAGCTGGAATGGAAAAGGAGAAAAAAAAATTTCAGTTGTTGTTGGTCTGATGCGTCAAGGTCAGCTGCAGTCCATTCCCGTTTATAGGATGAAAACACCTGATGATGGTGAGCTGAGAATTCCGGGCAGATATCTCAACCAACTACCTCTGGATAGATTTGAAAAAATTGTTTTTACTTTTGTCAGAAGCTATGAAGGCTATCGCGGAAGCGGGGCAAATGAGTTGTTAGTTTCATCTCAAAGTATTCACAGTATAGTTATAGATATTCCTTGAGTAAAATATTTTTAATTTTATTATCAGTGATGGCTTTGAACTTTAAAATATTACCGCAGAGTTCATTCGGGTTAGCAGGATATTGGGGACTGCAGGAATCAGTTACGATCGCGTTTTACAATTATGAAAGTAATTTATCAAACTATTTTGGCATAAAGGACTGGGGAATATCGCTTCAATATGGTGCTGAGTTTTCAGGCAGTGTCAATTCTAGTTTATATCTTCTTGCAATGGCTAAAAAGCTGGGCAATCATTCTCTGTCAGCCAGATTTACTCCGGGTTATCAAAAAGAATTTTTATTTGCAACAGGTGAATCAATAATAATAAATGACACGACAACACAATCTCTCGAAGCTAATTATAATTACAAAGAACTTTTCGGACTTGGCTATTCATACAAATTTGATGAGCAGTTTAATGCAGGTTTAGCCGTACGTTTTTTCAGCCAGGATTTTAACCAGCAGATTGTTAAGCCGGTTTTTGGAGATACGCTCTACCTTGTTCGCGAGACAATAGGTGAAAAAGTTAACCTGTGGAATGTTGATCTGGGATTTGATTATATCCTGAATAAAAATTTTCAATTCAGAATTTCGTCAATTAATCTAATCAATATTAAGGATGACTTAGCAATTGAAGAATTCCAGGGGTTTGAAATGGATCAGAAGAGAGGTGCCCTTCTGATAGCAAGTTATATGCCTGCTGAATTTATAAATCTTCACGTGCTATATGAAACATCAAATTCATTCCAGGTAAGTGCCACAGGTTATTCAAAAGGATTCACATATGGATTAACTGCCTTTCATGATTATTATCAGGAACCTTATATCGCAGGAGTTAATCCTGCTGTTGGATATAGGACAGATCTGTTTGAAATTCTGCTCAGTGGTGTGAAATATTTCTCTGAGAGAAATACTGATGCAAGCTTCTCAAGGTTTTATGAAGAGGGAATTAACAACATAATTAATAACAGGTACAGCTTTGATAAAATTGTAATCAGTATGGCGCTTAATATCAGCGGCACTCCCGAGAAGCAAGTTGAATTAATTGATGTTGAGATTGTTAGAGACATCTATCCAACATTTTACGATAAATATATTGAGCAGCCTTTTGCTTATGGAAGGGTCGTGAATATTTCTGATAAAACTATTAGCGTAATACCCTCGGTGAAAATAGAAGGAATTACTGCTGATAAAATCCAATCACCACCTCAGACGCTGGCGCCGGGAGATACGGCTAAAGTTCCTTTTTATCTTATCATTCCGGATAAATATATGATTGATAAAGCAACCTTATCCTATGCCGATTTCTATGTTACTGCATCCTCGACTGAACCAGATGCTCAACTTCAAAAGGCAGCATTAATTAATGGTATGAACAGTTGGGATGGAAACGTTGCCAACCTCAGATATTTTATTAAAAGGGATGTTGATTTTTCAATGAACTATTCAAAGAATGTTATAAGCAGTAACAAATCAGTCCTTGATACAATTCCATCAGAATTATCTGCATTCTACAAATCAAAAATTATTTTTAACGATTTTGTTAAAATGCTGGTTTACACTTCTGATCCAAGGGCTAGTGCTGAATATGTTCAGTTCCCAAAACAAACAATTGAATTAAAAGGTGGCGACTGTGATGATCTGAGTGTTGCATATTCTTCATTGCTTGAAAGTGTTGGAATTCAGACTGCTTTAGTTGATTACAAAGAAGATGGTGAAATCAGGCACGTAAATGTTTTATTCAACACGGAATTGGACCCAACTCAGGCAAAATATATCACTGCTAATGATTCTAAATATTTCATCAGGAAAAGCGAGCAGGGAAATGATGAAATCTGGATTCCAGTTGAAACAACCTCACTAACTGACTTTGATGAAGCGTGGAATATTGGTGTTGAAAAGTTTAACCGGGAAGCAGTTAACAATTTAGGATTAGCTGCCGGGAAAGTTGAAATTATTGATGTTTATTAATCAGGAGAAATTGATATGAAAACCTTTTTGATTTTGCTGTTAGCTGTTCCTTTAATTGTCGCACAGGATTTTACAGTGACAGAAGCTAATGGTGATGTAAAATATCGTACAGGCACATCTGAAGAATGGCTTGAAGTAAGAGAAGGTACCGTTTTTCGTTCTGATGATTTTGTTACTACAGAAGCAAAATCTTCTGTTCGGATTAAAAGTTCAAAAAATATTATCAATCTTCAAGAGCTCACAGCCGTTTCAATATCAAGCATCAAAGCAATGAGCACTGACGAACTTCTTCTTGCACTGGCGATGGAGGATATGATAAATGCACCTAAACCAAATGGAAAAAATAATTCCAGTAACACAGCTGTATATGGAAATAAAGAAGGACAAAACAAAAATCCGGAAATGAAAGCAGATAATTTTGGAATAAAGAGATTGAACGGCGCAATGCAGCTTGCTAAAAATGGATTCAAGGAATCATCTGTTGTGTTTGCCAAGGAGACTTACAGAAAATATCCTGACACAAAACAAATCTCTTCTTATAGGATTTTCTTTGCAGATATTCTATATGAAAAAGGACTATATGAAGAAGCGCTTGGGGAATATCTGGATATAGCAAAGCTTCAATTAAATAAAGAGGATAAATTTAAGGTTGAGTCGCAAACTCAAAACATAAACAAAATACTGCTTAATAATTGATTCTTAAAACCAGGCTCTCCTTATTAGATTCATTTCTAGTTGAGCCAGTTGCATCCGCGCTCTAATAGGGCTATCATCCCCATAGTTTAACCGCTAAAAGTGAATCCGACACCTCTGTCGAAACAAAAAGGTTAATATTTGGCTAATTAGTAGAAAATAATTCCTCTCCGAGTTGATTTTACAAAAAAAAATGAGCAATTTTATTTTTGAAAACATAATTCCTAACTCAAAAAAGAGAGGTCGTATATGAAGAAAGTATTTACATTACTTTGTCTTCTATCAGTCGTTCTTATCTTTACAACTGAAGGCAAAGCTCAGTCTGGTAACTCAACAATTAATCCTTACCTGCAGATTGTTTTGCTTGATGCTGCCAGTACTGAGATGATTGATGTTTATGCAACACTGCGTGATCAATATTCTTTTGATGATTTGAGAATGCAAACAGCTTTTCTTCCAAAGAAAGAAAGGCAAAAAGAAGTTGTAAGAATATTAAGAGAATATGCCAATGTTAAGCAGCAAGATGTTCGCAATTACCTTGAGAGTATGAAACAGCAAAATCTTGTTAGTAAAATGGACATTCTCTGGGCAGCAAACACAGTTGTTTTTTCTGCTGTGCCGGAAGTAATCTACTATCTTGCGGAAAATTATGATGAAATTGCTGAAATCAGATACGATGCAAAATTTGATGAAGGCCTTGTTACAGATCCAACTGAAGATGTGCAGACTCATTATCCTCCCAATCCAACTGATAATCCTCCTCCACCTCAAATTGGACTAACTTTGATTAATGCACCGGCGGTTTGGGCTGCTGGTGACAGCGGACAAGGTGTTCTCGCTGCTAATCATGATTCTGGTTGTGACTGGGACCATCCTGATTTAATTAATAATATTTGGAATAACCTTGGTGAAGATGCGAATAATAATGGTAGAACAGTTATCTGGAATGGTTCAGCATGGGTTTTTGATCCTGGTGATATAAATGGAATTGATAACGATGGTAATGGTTATATCGATGATTTCATTGGCTGGGATTTTAATACCAACACTAACGATCCCAATTCATCTCAAACTCATGGAACAGCTACCGCGGGCATTGTTTGTGGTGACGGAACAAATGGAACCCAAACTGGTGTGGCACCAAAAGCAAAATTAATAAACTGCGAGCTTGGCGGCGAAGCTACTTCATGGCTGGCTATTCAATATTCAGTTGATAAGGGTGTTGATGTGATTACAAGTTCCCACAGTTACAAATGGTACTTCAGTCCACAGCCTAACTATCCAATGCACAGACAAATGAATGACTTTGAATTGGCTACAGGAGTCGTTCACACAAACTCAACAAGTAATGATGGTAATACTGTAGGTATTCCTTTTAATATATCAGCTCCAGGAAATACTCCAACAGCCTGGATTCATCCCGATCAAACTTTAGTCGGTGGTTTAAGTTCAGTTATTGGAGTTGGTAATGTTACCGCGTCAACGGATATAATTGCCAGCAGCTCACCCTGGGGTCCTACAACATGGGAAGATTTACAAATTTTGCATCCGAGTTATCCGTTTCCAATGCCGGTGAATTACCAGGACTACCCTTATGAAACCGTACCTGGTTCGATGGGTTTAATAAAACCAGATGTTTCGGCACCGGGCAACGGAACAACTTCAACTACAAATGGCGGAGGTTATGCATCATTCAGTGGTACGTCGGGTGCAACTCCACATGCTTGTGGTACAGTTGCACTTGTTTTATCAGCAAATCCAAATTTAACTCCTGCTGAAGTTAGTATGATTCTCCAAACAACTGCTGTTGAGAAAGGTGATCCGGGTAAGGACAACAGGTATGGTGCAGGAAGAATAGATGCCTATCAGGCTTACCTGCTTGCTATAGCAATGATTCCTGTTGAGCTTGAATCTTTTGCTGCAGCTGCAAATGAAAATTCAGTGACGTTAAACTGGTCAACAGCTACCGAGACAAACAATTCCGGATTTTCTGTTGAAAGAAAAACTACTCTTGATGAAAGATGGATTGAAGTTGGCTTTGTTCCCGGGTTTGGAACTACAACTGAAAGAATGAGTTACTCGTTTGCGGATATAAATCTTTCAATAGGTTCATACAGTTATCGGTTAAAACAAATTGATTTTGACGGTACTATTGAATACAGCAATGAAGTATTTGCAGAAGTAGGTGCACCAAAGAATTTTGCACTGATGCAGAACTACCCCAATCCATTCAACCCATCAACAACAATTGAGTTTTCAATTCCGCAGACTAGCAATGTTTCAATTGAAATATATAATGTTATTGGCGAGTTAGTTGCAAGTCTGGTTAACCAGACTCTTGAAGCTGGCTATCATCGCTTTAATTTTGATGCAGGCAGTCTCCCTTCAGGAACTTATGTTTATCAATTGAAAGCAACCGGACAAAACGGAACTTTTGTTGATACAAAGAAAATGTTATTGATGAAATAAAAAATAATTTCCGTAGCACAGATTAATAATCTGTGTTACAATAAATTTTATTGGAAGGCGATTCAGATGAGTCGCCTTTTTTATTTTAGAGATGATATCTTTAACACTGATGAATCTTTCGCGGGAAAATATCATCTCTTTGTTTCACCGTAGTTCATTTCGTTACAGTCGAAGCCAGTCTTGTGATTATCACATAATATAATTGTCTATATTTATACAGCCAAATTTATTTTATGAGGTTACAATGCGTGTTAAAATAATAGTTCTTTCAGTTCTCTTTTTATTAGTTGCTATCATTGCTTCTCAAAACACCATTACGACCGAACTTAAGTTTTTGTTATGGTCTGTTCAAGCGCCTCTTATAGTGATGATTGTAGTGATTTTCATCCTTGGTTTGGTCATTGGATTAATTTTTAGCAGCAATTATGAAAGAAAGAAAAAGCAGCAGGAAATGGGAATTCAGAAGAAAACAGAAGAAAAAGCTAACACTTCCGATAAGTCTACAATGAAATAAGGTATAAATTAAGCTTCTTTGCTAATTGCTTAAATAAGCTTATCTTTGAGTGTCTTTATTCGCCCTTTTTGGGCGATTTTTGTTTCTATGAATCAGAATTTTGAAAATATCCGTGAAATTGCTCAGCAAGTTGCCGAACAGAATAATCTTTTTCTTATAGATTTGATTGTTCGTGGTTCAGAATCCAGCAGGGTAATAGAAGTTTTTATTGACGGTGAAATAAATATCACTGCTGAAGAATGTGCGTTGGTCAGCAGAGAAATTAGTAAACAGATTGATGAGAAGGAGTTACTGAAATCTTATCGTTTGGATGTATCATCACCGGGAGTGGAAAGACCGTTAATCTATTTGAAGCAGTATCAAAAACATTTGAATAGATTATTTGAAATAGAATTTAATGCATCCGGCACGTCATCAATATTTAAAGGTAAGCTGGTATCAATTGAAGATGAAGTTCTGACTTTTCAATCAAACAAAGAAATAAAAATAATATTTCAGGACATAGTAAAAGCAAAAGTATTAGTAAGTTTTAATTAAAGGAGATCTACTTAAATGAATCGCGAAATAGTTGAATCTTTCGCCGATATAGTAAAAATGAAAGGCATTGATAAAGATGTGCTTGCAGGCATTCTTGAAGAGGTATTTACTCTTTTAGTAAGGAAGAAATACGGCGAAGAAGCACGATGCGATGTTGTTTTTAATACGGACCGCGGCGATATTGAAATGTATCTGGAAAGACAAATAGTTGATGAAGTAACTGATCCAGGTACACAGATAAGCATCGAGGAAGTTAATCGAAAAGGAAACGAAGACCAACTTGAAGTTGGTGAAGACTACGTTGAAAAGATTCAACTTGTTTCACTTGGCAGAAGGTTAATAACGCTTGCAAAACAACTCCTTAATCAAAAAATCAGGGAGCTGGAAAAAGATATTATATATAACGAGTACAAAGAACTGGTTGGCGAAATTGTGGTCGGCGATATCTATCAAATCAGGAAGAACGATGTTCTTATTAATCATAACAAAAATGAGTTGATGCTTCCCCGTGATGAGCAAATTCCTTACGAAAAATATAAAAAGGGAGAAACTATCAGAGCAATTGTTAAGGAGGTAAGGAAATCAGGGAGCGGTCCGCAGATAATAGTTTCAAGAGCCGATAATATGTTCTTGAGAAGATTATTTGAAATTGAAATACCTGAAATTTATGATGGAATTATTGAGATTAAAGGAATTGCGCGTGAACCCGGTGAAAGAGCAAAAATAGCAGTTGAATCGCAGGATTCACGTATTGATGCAGTCGGCGCTTGTGTTGGTATGAAGGGAGTAAGAATTCACGCAATAGTTAGAGAGTTGAGTAACGAAAATATAGATGTAGTGAATTTCACAGATGACCCGACTTTATACATCCAAAGATCATTGGCACCGGCAAAAATTAAGCAGGTAGAGGTTGATGAAGAAGCTAAGAAAGCAACCGTCAGTGCCGATTCTGATCAGGTATCATTGATTGTTGGAAGAAACGGTGTTAACATTCGTCTTGCTATGAGACTTACCGGTTTTGAAATTGATGTCCTCCGCGAAGAAAAAGCATTTGAAGAGTACGATGAAGATATTGAACTTATAGATTTGAAGGAAGAACTTGGCGAGGAAGTTTATAATATATTAATCAATAATCGTTATGATACTGCACTGGAAGTATTGACCGCTGGTGCTGAGAAATTAATGGAAATTGAAGGCTTTGATGAAGAAAAAGCTAACGGAATAATTGAACTTCTTAAAGCTGAATTTGAGGAAGAAGAATAATAACACCCAACAACATTTATGGCTGATACTAAAGAAAAAAAGACCAGAATTTATAAACTAGCTACCGAGTACAATCTTTCTGCTGACTCTCTCGTTGAGTTTCTGAACAGTAAAGGTTTTAAGGTGAAGAACCATATGTCTCTGCTTGAAGATGATATGATTGCAGCTATAAATGCACATTATAAAAAAGACATCGAAAAGGCAGAACATCATTATAAAAAGTTAGCTGAGTTTCATAAGAAAAGAGCTGAAAGAGCAATAAAGGATGCTAAGGAAGAAGGCAAAGAAGTTGAAGTGCAGGAATCTCTTCCAGAATCAGAATCTGTTGAGCCTGAATCCATTATAAAAGCGACCGAAAAAGCAGTTGAAGAAGTTGCTCAAATAGAATCTGAAAAACAGGTTCAGCCATCCCTGGAAACGAAGACGACAGATAGTGTTGAGACACCCAAAGAAACAAAAGACGAAAAGGAAAAAGAAAGCAGAGTTCCAAAGCCAAAAGGATTAAAAGTAATCGGCAGGATGGATCTTGATGAAAAGAAGAAGGAAGAACCGGCAAAAACCGATGGAACCAAACCGGAGGGTGAAAAAGAAGAAGCTGCTAAAAAGAAACGCAAACCAAGAGTAAGAAAGAAAAAAGCCACAGGTGCTGTTGAAGAAACACCGGAAGCCAAGAAAAAGAAACGAGTAAGACGCTTTGAAGTTGATGAGCGTGAGGTAAAAGAAGCCATCAGAAAAACGCTGATGAGCATGGATGATGCCTCTGCACCTGGACGTGCTAGTGCTAGAAAGAGAAAAAGAAAAGAAAGAGAAGCACTTGAGGAGAAAAGGCTTGAGGAAAGATCTATTGCCGGCAAGTTATTAAAGGTGAATGAGTATATATCAGTCAGCGAACTGGCAAATCTTATGAATGTTCCGGTGAGCGATGTTATTACAAAGTGTATCGAGCTAGGATTAATGGTTTCTATTAATCAAAGACTTGATGTTGAAACTATTACGCTTGTTGCAGATGAATTTGAATTTGATATAGAACTTCAGGAAGAATATACATCTGATGCCGTTGAAGATTCCGAAGACGAGGTTGAAGAGTTGCAGTCCCGCTCACCCGTTGTTACAATAATGGGTCACGTTGATCACGGAAAAACTTCTCTTCTTGATTATATAAGAAGAACAAATGTTGTTGCAGGCGAGTCCGGCGGAATTACACAACATATTGGTGCATACAAAGTCATCCTCGATAATGGACGCTCTATAACTTTTCTTGATACACCTGGTCATGAAGCTTTTACTGCAATGCGTGCGCGCGGTGCTCAGCTAACAGATATTGTTGTGCTGGTGGTTGCTGCCGATGATGCAGTTATGCCGCAGACGATAGAGGCTATTAACCACGCACAGGCTGCAGGTGTTCCAATTATTGTTGCGATTAATAAAATAGATAAACCAGGTGCTAATCCTGAAAGATTAAAACAGCAGCTCGCTGATAGAAATATTCTAGTTGAAGAATGGGGCGGTAAGTATCAATCTGTTGAAATATCAGCAAAGCTCGGAACAAAAGTTGAACATTTATTAGAGAAAATTATTCTCGAAGCTGAAATCCTTGATTTAAAAGCAAATCCGGAACGACTAGCTCGTGGCGTTGTAGTCGAATCTGAATTGGATAAGGGAAAAGGAATTACGGGAACAATCTTAGTTCAGAAGGGCACTTTAAAAATCGGCGATCCGTTTATAGCTGGAATATATCAGGGAAAAGTTCGTGCAATGTTTGATGAAAGAGGAAATAAAGTAGTTGAAGCTCCACCAGCAACTCCTGTATTAGTTCTTGGATTTGAAGGTCCGCCGCAAGCGGGTGATTCTTTTGTTGTTGTTGAATCTGAAAGAGTTGCAAGAGATATCGGTATAAAAAGACAACAGTTGAAACGCGAACAGGATCAAAAACAAATTCATCATCTTACACTTGATGAAGTTGCTAAACAGATCAGCATTGGTGGAGTTAAAGAACTTCCACTTATTGTAAAAGGTGATGTGGACGGATCCGTAGAAGCTTTGGCGGATTCTTTACTTAAACTTTCAACTGAGGAAGTTAAAATTAATGTAATACATAAAGGAGTTGGAGGAATTTCAGAAAGTGATGTTCTTCTTGCTGATGCTTCAAGAGCAATCATTATCGGTTTTCATGTAAGACCAAATCTTAACGCAAGAAAGCTTGCTGAAAAACAGCTTGTTGATATTCGGCTTTACAGTGTAATTTATAATGCAATTAACGAAGTCAGATCTGCTTTGGAAGGATTGTTATCTCCAATTATTTCTGAAGAAGTGACTGCCACGCTTGAAGTAAGAGACATATTTAAGGTGCCGAAATTTGGAACAGTTGCAGGTTGCTATGTACTCGAAGGAAAAATCGCACGAAGCAATAAAATACGCTTGATCAGAGAAGGCATCGTAATCTACGAAGGTGATATCGGAACACTAAAGCGATTTAAAGATGATGTTCGCGAGGTGGATGCCGGTTATGAGTGCGGATTGAATATTGCAAATTATAATGATGTTAAAGTAAGCGATATAATAGAAGCGTATAAGCTAATTGAAACAAAGAAAACACTATCTTAAGAAATTTTAATTATACCAGCGTAAAAATTATGTCTTCGCACAGAGTTGATAAAGTTGAACAGTTAATTAAGGAAGAAATTAGTTACATACTTCTGCATAAAATGCAGGATGAAGATCTTGGTTTTATAACTGTAACAGATGTGAAGGTAAGTGCCGATTTAAAAATTGCAAAAATTTATCTCTCGGTTCTTCAAAAAGAAAGAAGGGAGTTTGTTCTTAACAAAATTAACCAGAGGCTTGGGCATATCAGAAGCGAGCTTGCTCACAGGATAAGAATTAAATTTGTGCCCGAGCTGAAGTTTTTTATTGATGACACACTTGATTACGTTGAAAAGATCGAAGGATTGATTAATGAAATTCACAAAAAGAATAATAACCAATCAAATACTTAATCTTTCCGATGCAGATTTCTCTGAGGGTGAAATAATACTGATTGACAAACCTTCCGGTCCTACTTCTTTCCAGGTTGTAAGCAAGATTAGAAAAATTACAGGTGTAAAGAAGGTCGGTCATTCGGGAACACTGGATCCAAAAGCAAGCGGCTTGTTGATTGTTTGTACCGGAAAAAAAACAAAAGAGATGGATCGTTTTATAAATTTAAATAAAACATATGAGGGAATTATAAGATTGGGCTTAACATCTCCTTCGATGGACACTGAAACCGAATGTGCTGAATTTCCTTTGCCGAAAGATCTGGATGAGAAAAAAATTCTTGAGGCACGTGATAACTTTTTAGGTGAAATTGAACAAGTGCCCCCAATGTATTCTGCCATTAAAATTAATGGAAAAAAACTTTATGATATTGCGAGAAAAGGGAAAACAATTGAACGTCAACCAAGGAAAATTTTTATAGAGAAATTTGAAATTGAAAAAATTGATCTACCGGATATTCATTTCACAATCACTTGCTCAAAAGGAACTTTTATAAGAGTCATTGCCGATGACTTCGGAAAAAAACTTAACTGCGGCGGAATTTTATTAGAATTAAGAAGGACTGAGATAGGTGAATTTCGCGTTGACGAAGCAATTAGAATTGATCAGTTATCTTCGCAAATTTTTAGTGGTTCGGCTTCCTGAACATGGATAGTATAGTAATCAGATATGGCTTCATAATTTTTATTTCGGGGTTGATTAATATAAATTTACATCCTTTTGAAAAAGCTACTTAAGATGAAGATAATAAAGGATTTAGCGGAAATTCAACGGGATGAAAAAAGCGTAATTACACTCGGCACATTTGATGGTCTTCATCTCGGACACCAGCAGATTGTGGAGACTGTTATTCAAAAAGCTCGACAGTCTGGAGGAAGAAGCTTCCTGCTGACCTTTGAGCCACATCCGAGGAAAGTTATTCCCGGTAGAAATGATGTTAAGATTTTAAGTACTCTTGATGAAAAAGAAGTAATTTTAGAAAAACTTGGACTGGAGAATTTATTTGTAATCAATTTTACAACAGAATTTTCCAAACAGAGTCCGGAAGAGTTTGTAAAAAAATTTCTTGTTGATGGCATCGGTTTGAAAGAAATTGTTATCGGTCACGATCATCATTTTGGAAAAGAAAGAGACGGAAACTTTGAGCTGCTTCAGAATTTGGGACGTAAGTTTAATTTTGCTGTTACTCTGATTCCGGAATTTTCCGTTGAGGGTGAAACAGTGAGCAGCACAAAGATAAGGAACGCTCTTCTTGCAGGTGATGTTGTTAAAGCTGGGAAAATGCTTGGCAGGCTCTACTCATTCAAAGGAAAAATTGTTCGGGGTGATGGCAGAGGAAGGAAACTTGGTTTTCCAACTGCTAACCTTTCTGTTGAAAATGAAGATAAGCTTATTCCTGCAAAAGGAATTTATGCTGCTGAATGTATAGTTGAAAATGAAAAACATTTTGGTTTGTTAAGTCTTGGAAGCCGACCAACATTTCATAAAGATGGTGATATTATTCCTGAATTTTACATCTTTGATTTTGATAGAGATATTTATGATAAAATAATGCAGGTGAATCTGATGGAAAAAATCAGGGACGAAGAGAAATTTAATTCAGTTGATGAGCTGATCATTCAAATGAAAAAAGACGAAGAAACAGG
>JACZKK010000205.1 GCA_014860115.1 Ignavibacteriaceae bacterium | reverse complement strand
GATATACCGTCTACAGATTTTGCAAAACCTATCTTGTAAGGGAAAACTGGATTGCCAGCTGTTCCTGAAAACCACATTTCATATCTGGAAGAATCAGCATTGTATAATACGCTTGCTTCGCATACGTTCCGGTTCCAGGAGCCGGGGGCACCATTTAATAAACCGAGTGGATTTTCCTCGTACTTTGTCCAATTTACCTGGGCAAGTATATCACCGCTGCTCATAACCAACACATTAATGAGCAACAACAATTTGAAAAAATGAATTCGCATTGTAACCTCCTAGTTATGGATGATCAAATTTTTATTCGGGCGAGTCAGAGACTCGCCCCTACAAACAATTTATTATTTAAGCAATAACATCTTCTTCGTCTCAACAAATTCTCCAGCTTTTAGCTGATAGAAATAAACTCCGCTTGGTAAGTTCTCTGCATACCAAGTTAACTCATAAGTTCCTGCAGGTTTTTCTTCTTGGGCAAGTGTTTCTATTTCATTTCCTAAAACATCAAAGACTTTTATTTGAACTTGTGATAATTCAGGAACAGAGTATTTTATTTTTGTGTTTGGGTTGAATGGATTTGGATAATTCTGTGAAAGAATATAACTCGATGGAACTTCAATTAGATTTTTTTCTACCGCAGTAACCTCACTTAACGGTCTTCGCCATACACCATTACCTGTTCCCGCATAAACATAGCCGTTGTTATCGAGTGTTAGGGCCTGAATATTCAGATTTGTTAAACCTTCATTTCTTGAACCCAGACTATCACCTTCATCAGAGAAAAGGAATACACCAGAGTCTTCAGTGCCAACTAGCATTCCTTCTAACGAACCGCTTGACCACGACAATCCAGCCTGAGTATTGAGTGTGGCAATTTGTGTCCATGTGCTACACATATCATTTGAAATGTGCAACGCTTTTGGACCACCCCATAATAAGGTTCCTCCAACAATTATATTGCCATTTGAGAATAGACCCAAAGCGTGAAAACCCCAAGTTTCAAGGTATCCTAACCAACTCCAAGTATTACCGTAATCTGATGATAAATAGGCACCGTTACCATAACCAGTCATGACCATTGTCTCTCCAATTGTAATCACAGATTGATTTTTGAAATCAAATAACATCCCACCCATGATGTTCAAACCAGGTGTACTCCACGATAAACCATCATCAGTTGATCTGGCAATCACATCTCTATGAAAAGCACCTGTGGAAGGGAATATATCACAAAAAACAGTACCTGTAGGACTAACTGTGACATGATCTTGCCAACCCCCCATAGGAATTGAATCTAGTAGTTGTTCCATTATGTTGGACCATATCCAGGTGTTACCATTATCTGCAGAAGATAATAGACGACCAAAGGAATTTTCACTAGGATCGTATGTCCTCACACTATCCCAAACAATAAATACTTTTCCCGTCGGTGATATCGCAATATCAGCCGCATTTGAGTCAACAATCATTGTCCAATTAGTTCCATTGTCAATAGAGCGATACACTTTTCCACTATCTGAAGTAACAACAAATATATTTGAGTTTTGCACAGCGATGTCATTGATGCTATAACCATCAAGTCCAATCTGCAACCACTGTGCAAAACAAAATCTTGTTAGCAGGAAAAAGAAAAACAAAGTTTGTAATAAGACTCTCATAACA
>JACZKK010000204.1 GCA_014860115.1 Ignavibacteriaceae bacterium | reverse complement strand
TCAAACTGGTGGCACCGCAGATTATGTTCATCATCATGTTGTACGGGCAATGATGAATGGTGCCTCTGGTCAGGAAGTAATTAACGGAACATGGAATCAGGGTGATGTAATTACAAAATCAATGAACTATACAGTCCCTGTTCCGACAGGCGGAGGTCCCGATATGATTTGGGATAGTTGTAATGTTGTTGTATTAGTTTATAAAAATACTCCGCCTCTTGCTAGTGCTTCTGAAATTCAGCAAGCTGTTCAAATGACACTGATAAGTCCCGACTATGTTGCAACAATTGCCGCAATAAGTCCGGATATAATCGGTGAAAATAATGTTGAGGGACAATATTCAATTATCCTTCGAAACCAAGGATTAAAAAATGATACCTACAACGTAAGCTGCACACTTGACGGGGTAGCAGGTTGGACAGGTGAGTTCACAACGGATAATGGAACGTTCCCCTTTGGACAAACCGATTCAGTTCAGGTTTCGTCAGGAGATTCAACTCAAATAGTTATAAAAATTAATCCTAATGGAATTAGTGGTTGTGGAATGGCAACATTGGAATTTGAGTCCAAGAATGATCCAGGACTAACTGGCAGTGTTTCGGTTAGATATGTTACGACAACTGGAATAGATATTCTTGTAGTTGATGCAAGTGAAGATGGTTACGGAGAGTTTGTATTAAATTCCATTGAAAATGTTTTCTCGGGAAATGTCGGCATTATTTATAGGAATGCATTAAACTCATCAGCAGTTATGGAAAACTTTCAAATGGTAACTTGGTCGGCTGGGAATTCACTTCCTGCTTTTAATCCGGAAGAGGTGGAAGCATTGCAAGATTACCTTAATGCTGGTGGAAATTTGTTTATAAATGGTCAAGATATAGGAGCCGATGTTTTCGGTGCCGGAGGTCAAAGCCAGTTTGCTCAGGGATTCTATAATAATTACCTTCATGCCTCCTTCGTAGGGAATATTAATGATTATCTTATAAACGGTGTAGCTGGCGATCCGATTACAAATGGAATGCAGTTTATTATAAGTGATATTTATGCAAGATCACCAGATAATATTTCGCCCTTTGATGCTTTTGCTTCTACTATTTTTACATATTTCACGGGTCCTAACATTGCCGGAATTAAAGCATCAACCAATGATTATAAGGTTGTCTATTTAGGAATTGGTTTTGAACAGATACCAACCATCGCAACAAGAGACACATTAATTTCAAGAATAATTAATTACTTTAGTGTAGAACCAATGGTGTTACCATCTGCACCGGTATTAGTATCACCTGCAAACTCTGAAGTTATTGATTCTTCTAATGTGTTATTTGTTTGGCAACAAAGTCAGCCCCAAATTACAAAATACCAGATTGAGCTGGACACTACGGATCAATTCACCAGTCCTTTTGTGAATGCCGATATTACTGATACAACGTACTTATTCACAGGCTTACTATCCGATAAAAATTATTGGTGGAGAGTAAAAGCATTCAACCCTGCAGGATGGGGCGATTTCAGTGAGGTAAGAACTTTTTCGACTCTCTTCGTAGGAATAAATGATGATGAGTTAGAAATACCGGCAAGCTATAGTCTTGAGCAAAACTATCCGAATCCATTTAACCCGGCAACAACAATTTCTTATTCACTTCCACAAGAATCACAAGTGAGTCTGAAAATATATGATATGGTGGGAAGAGAAGTTGTTGAACTTGCTAGTGGAAAACAAGCAGCAGGATCTTACAATATTGAATTTGATGCTTCATCTCTTGCTTCAGGAACCTATTTCTATAAGTTGACCGCTGATGAATTTATTTCTGTAAAGAAAATGATACTGCTCAAGTAGACCAAAAACTTTGAAAAATGGTACACCTTTTTGGCGTACCATTTTTTTTAATAATCTTATTTTTGTGAAGCTTAATAAATAGTAAGGTGTATTTATGAAAATTGTTTATATAATCATTGGGTTTATTCTCTCATTCCTTTCTACTCCGCTTGTTCATGCGCAGGATATACAAATAATTACTCACGGCATGACCAAGTATGAACCAGTTGGCACAGTAGAAATTGTTATTGACTTTGAAGTAGTGAATATTTCTCCTTTTGAACAAACCGTGTTTGAGGTTAGAACTCTTGAGAACCTACCTCTAAATTGGTCTTCATCATTATGTTTTGGAGAACTATGTTTTGCACCATTTATTGATAGTGTCGCAACCACGCCCGATTTTCAAACTCCAGCAGTTCAACCTGGTGATACACTTAAAACCTCAATTCACGTTTATACAGATCAGGTTACTATAGGTACGGGCTATGTTCAGATTGAGGTTGGAACATTTAACAATCCTGGGCTTAGATACGTTCTTGATTTTACAGCTACCACAGATCCTGCGGTTAGTGTTAATGAAAATAATCTTCTCAACACATATTATCTTTCTCAGAACTATCCTAATCCTTTTAATCCATCGACAAGAATAAATTATAATGTTGGAGAACCGGGATTGGTTCAGTTAAAAGTTTATAATGTATTGGGAGTTGAAGTTGCCTCACTTGTGAACGAGTTTAAGAATTCTGGAAATCATTCAGTTGATTTTAGAGCAGAAACTTTTTCAAGTGGCGTATATTTTTATTCGTTGTCAGTAAACAACTTCACACAAACCAGAAAAATGATCCTGGAGAAATAAATGAAAACATTAACAATTTTTCTTTTACTCGTTATTATTTCTTTCCCTGTTTTCTCACAGGGCGAATCGGAAGGCATACGTAAGGGACCAAACTTTAAAGTAGAAAATCTTGATGGTGAAATAGTTGAGTTAAATAATGAGGTCGGTGACGGTCCGATATTACTTAGCTTTTGGGCTACCTGGTGCAAGCCCTGCATTGAAGAGCTTGCCGAGTACAAAAAGATTTACAAAGATTACAAAGACAAAGGATTTAAAATGTTCGCCATCTCAACTGATGATGAAAGAACAGTTGCGAAAGTTAAACCATTTGTTAAGTCTAAAGGATTTGATTTTCCGGTATTGCTGGATACTAATTCGGATATATCAAGATTATACTATGCGCAATCGGTTCCTTATTCGGTTATATTGGATAAAAAGGGTATGATAATTTATTCTCATCTTGGTTATATGAAAGGTGATGAAGTAAAAGTGAAAGAAATTATTTCATCCGAAATTAATAAATAAGTTTAGCTCCCCGGATGTTTGCCGGGGGTTTTTTATTATAACTGCTTCCTGCAATGATGATTTTCTGCAAACAATATGCTAATCGATCTTCAATTATTAATCAAAAAAATTCTTTCGGTTTAAATCAAATGAAAAAAATCTTTTATTCACTCATACTCATAATATTTTTTATAATAACATCTCCATTGCTCGCACAAACTGAATCATCTGGACTTACATGGCCACAGGGATTGGGATTCGCAAACCGCCTTGAATATTCTTACAATGTTGAGGATGAAACCGAGATATTAGAGAACTGGTTAAACCTCGATTATTCGTTCGGAATGTTTTCTGCCGGATTGAGATTCGAAGTATTTCAACCAAATGATCCTGATCCATCTATCAGCCGAGGAAAGGAAAATTATGCTGGAATAGATTTTAAATATTTCAAGGCTGATATTGGTGAAAGAAATGAAGGTCTCGAAATTATCGGAGGAAATTACTATACGCTATTCGGCAGGGGAATGGTGCTTAAAAGTTATGAAGACCGTGCAATAAGAATAGACAATAATTTGTTGGGTTTAAAAGTCGCAGGAAAGTATGCCGGATTTGTATTGACTGGGCTATCAGGTTCGGCAGCAAATGCGAATAATGAAAGACTAGACATTATCCACGCAGCAGATCTTGAATACCGGGGATGGAAACCACTAAAAGCTGGTTTATCTGTTGCATCAAATCTTCCGGCTTCTAATGATGCAGCGAGAACAACCCTTGCATCATTGAGACTGCTTCCTAGCTTTTGGGATATTGATATTTATGGAGAGTACACAGCCAAGTTCAATGAGGATATAAAACAAAATATTTTTAATGGTTCCGAATCTATTGTTGGCCAGGGCATCTACGGAAACCTGAATTTTTATTTCGGATCTCTATCTTTACTCGGTGAATATAAATATTACGATAATATCGCGTTCACATCACAGGACGGAACAATCTTTTATAATACACCACCATCGGTAAGACTTGAATATACTTACGTTTTACCAAACAGGCACCCATCTCCATTGAACCAGGCTAATGAACAAGGTTTTCAGATTGCCGCAGGTTACGATTTGAGTGAGGATACTTATTTAACCGGTGCATACACGCAAACAAAATCACTTCCATCAAGTTCATATTATCAAAAAGTAAATCAAATTAATATCCCCATAAGCACGCAGTTAGAAGAAATTTATGTAACCGGTCAGCAGGACTGGAGCGAAAGTTTAACCACCATTTTAGCATTTGCTTATAACGAAGAGCTTGCAACTAATACAAAAAATATCACACCAATTCTTGAAAGCAGATTTTACTTGGGTGAAGTAAACACAATAAAGGTAGTACTTGAACATCAGCACGTAACAGACAGATCAACCACAGAAGAATATTATTCGGATGTTCTTAATATTGAATATTTAAGATCTCCGAGTTTCAGTATTGCGGTTGTTGCTGAAGTGCAAACTAAGGAGCCAGAACCAGATAGAACAGTAAGAAAGTTTTGGGGATTTGTTCAGGCTGGTTATAAAATCGGAAGACATTCAGATATCAGTTTACTTGTGGGTACGCGTCAGGCTGGTAATATATGTATCGGTGGTGTTTGCAGATACGAACCGGCATTTCAAGGCGTTGAGCTAAAATTATTAACAAGATTATAGTAGAATTATTAAATAAATCACCCGATAATTGTTGCTATGGCAAAATTGTTGTATGAGTAGATATTTAAAAAAAAAGTTGATTTTATTAATAATTTTCGTAAGGTTACGTCTGACAATTAAATTTCTTATAAAAAACGGAGGTTTATGACAGTTCTTTACACTTTCCTTAATACAAATGTATCTATCTATTTATTAATTCACGGGTTGTCATGATTTTCTACCGGGTTCGGTCTTCGGTAGAAATTAGCAATTTAACGCTCACGTTTCAATTTAATAATTGTTCGTGCTGGCGTTTAAAATAATTCTATAATTAATAATATCAGGACTTAAACAAATGAAATCATTAATTCAATCATCATTATCCAATAATTTAGGAGAGAGAAATGATTAAACGAATCACCATGTTGTTGCTGTTTTTATCGTTACCATCTCTGTTGTTGGCCCAAGGAAGAATCAGTGGAAAGGTAACCGACCTTGAAACGGGTGAACCTCTCATAGGTGCAAACGTTCTTGTTGTCGGAACCTCTTTCGGTGCGGCCACAGATGTTAACGGTGAATACTTAATTATTAACCTTTCAGCAGGAACTGTTGAAGTTAGGTGCTCTTACATCGGGTATCAGACAATTACTACTTCTGATGTCCGAGTAACTACGGGCTTAACAAACGAGGTTAATTTTCAACTGCCTGCTGAAGGAGTTTCCGTTTCAGATGTTGTAGTTATTGCTGAAAGACCTCTTATTCAGAAGGATAACACAAACAAAATCAGAACTACGACGAGCGATGATATAGATATTTTACCTGTAAGAGGTGTAGATAATATTATATCTCTAACCGCAGGTGTTGTTCAGGAAGCAGATGCAATTTTCATTAGAGGCGGCAGACAAGATGAAGTTGGCTTCTACCTTGAAGGTGCAAATATTAAAAATCCTGAACTAGGTGGTCGTGCTGTAACAATACCACAGGATGCACTTGAAGAAATTCAGGTTCAAGCTGGTGGTTATACGGCAGAGTTTGGCGGAGCGAATGCAGGAATTATCCGTCAGCAATTAAAAAGCGGCTCGAATCTTTTTAATGCAAGTTTTGAGTTCATCACAGATAATGTCACATTCAAGAGTAAGGATGATATCTTTGATGGAGAACAGAGACTTGGAACTACCTGGTGGGGTTATAACGAAATGAGTGGAGTAATTAGCGGGCCTCTTTTAGATCCTAAATACCGTTTCTTCTTAAACGTAAACTATGTTTATAACAGAGATTTGAATCCGCAGCCATACCCCGGAATTAATCTGGGAAATGTTGTTGACGCAGTATCTAAAGATTCTGTAATGCTGAATTATGCTGCCGGTCCGGTTAAGAATAACTCTCGCGATGTACTGTCTTATGCTGGAACATTAACATTCGATTTCAGCCCTGTTTCTTTAAGACTGGCAGGAACTTTTTCTGATTTAAGACAGGATGTAATCAATAATGCTGAATCAAGAAACTGGACTCCAATTTTAAGTCTTCTCAATCCAAGAGTTGGAGAAAGAGATCTTAGCAACGGAAGTTTTAGTGCTAAAATAACACACGTCGTTTCTCCGCAAGTTTTTTATGAAGTAATCGGTGGATATTATCTGGAAGACTTAGAAGACTATGACCAATTCTTGAAGGAAGATTACTGGAGCTACGGAGATAGCGTAGCTAATGCAAATGCCGGATGGGTTTGGGAAAGATCTCAAAAAGATATTGATGGCGGAAAAATTGGAAGATATCAAACCCCAACCATACGCAACGTTTTAGGCTTTGGGTTTAACGGTTTCGGCGAAGTGCCGGTTAATTATCAAAAAAGAGATAGAAAAGGCTTAAACTTTAGCGCTGCCATGACTTATTTTGCCGGTAAGCATCATACATTCAAATTAGGCGGTGAATATCAGCAATATACTTTAAGAAGATGGACTATTGCCGGGCAGGATGATCTTGCTAGTTTGCTGGATTCTAGGTTGCAAGCAGACCCTACTGGAAACGTTGATGAAATTAAAAGAAGTTTGCTGATTTCCAATGGTGTTAATAATTATGGATACGATGTATTTGGTAACGAGATTGACGATGATTACGACGATCCTCTTACTTCATTTCAAGATGGGGAGTATTTTGGTGCCCATCAGCCAGTCTTCATAGGTGCTTATATTCAGGACCGAATAGATTTTAACGATATTATTATTAATGCAGGTTTAAGATTTGATTATTTTGATGTGGATAATTATGAACTCGTAGACCCGGCACTCCCGGATGCCGGTATGGATGCTCAAAGCGGAGAGTTTGTACCAGAGGGTTGGCAAAAATCTGAAACAAGTCAATATGTTAGCCCGCGTCTTGGTATTTCATTCCCCGTAACAGACAATACCGTCTTCCATGCACAGTATGGTCAGTTTGTTCAGCAATCAAGATTGCTGGATATTTACCAGGGATATTA
>JACZKK010000203.1 GCA_014860115.1 Ignavibacteriaceae bacterium | reverse complement strand
TTGATGCATCATCACTAAATTCTGGTGTTTACTTATACAGAATTGAAGCTACCGGAATTGATGGAACAAAATTCGTAGATGTAAAGAAGATGATATTGACGAAGTAAAATTGGTTATTTAACTCGGAACTATCCGGGTTTTTAATCCTCTCTTTCAATAAGCCGGCTCTGAAATATGAGCTGGCTTTTTTATTAAATTTAAATATTTTGAATTCTATAAATTCTATTTATATTTCATAAGGTTCACAGACGTTTTACTAACTAACATATCTATTAATTATACAAGGAGGCATTATGCCTAAATTCTTATCCGTACTTTTTCTTGCTGTTTCTGTATTTGTGATAAGCAGTTTTGCTCAAATTAGCTTGCATCAGGAATCATCTGTTGTTCCTCAACAAGTTGATGGTACCCAAGCATTACTGTATGATCAGACTGCTGGTGGAAATGCCAATGGTTATGCTTCGCAGGATTTTGAAGCAGCAAATGATCCATTTGACTGTCAGATTGCAGATAATTTTGTTGTACCTTCACCTGGTTGGACCATTGATCAGGTTGTAGTAAGTGGTTCGTATAGTTTATCTGGTCCAGCAGCTGGCTTTAATGTATTCTTCTACTCAAACAATGCTGGAGTACCAGGGACACAGGTTTATTCGGGTCTTAGTCAAGCTTTTACCTATGACGGTGTTAGCGTTTTTACAATAACCCTTGCAAATCCAGCAGTACTGACTCCTGGTAACTATTGGGTTTCTGTTCAATGCCGAATGGATTTCACCCCTGCCGGACAATGGTATTGGAGTCAGGTGAATGGCTCATTTGGCAGTGTAGCTCAATGGCAAAACCCAGGAGGTGGATTTGCTGTTGGTTGTACAACTTGGGGTTCCATTCAGACTTGTATTGCTGCTTTAGGAACTGATATGTATTTTGCTCTCTATGGTTTGACTGTCCCAGTAGAATTGACTTCTTTCACAGCAACCGCTACTGAAAATGAAGTAGTGCTTAACTGGTCAACTGCTACCGAGACCAACAACCAGGGATTCGAAATTCAGCGAAGTATTGATGGTGAATTCATTACTATTGCTTTTGTTCAGGGACACGGAACAACAACAGAGATACAGGATTATAGTTATACAGATAGAAATGTGAATGTTGGTTTACAAAGCTACAGATTGAAACAGGTTGATTTTGGCGGTTCTTTTGAATATTCAGATGTTGTTGAAGTAGATGTTACTGGACCAGCAGTATTTGCACTAGATCAGAACTACCCAAATCCATTCAATCCAAGCACGATGATTTCATTCAAACTTGCTGTTGATTCAAAAGTAAGTATGATCGTATTCAACGTTCTTGGACAGGAAGTTGCTAGTCTTCTGAATGGCAATCTTGTTTCTGGTTCACATCAGGTTACTTTCGATGCTTCATCACTAAACTCAGGTGTTTATATGTATAGAATTGAAGCTTCGGGAATCGATGGAACACACTTCGTAGATGTAAAGAAGATGATATTGACGAAGTAAAATTGGTTATTTAACTCGGAACTATCCGGGTTTTATCCTTCCTTTTAATAAGCCGGCTCTGAAATATGAGCTGGCTTTTTTATTTTAAAAATTTAAAGAATTACGTAATAATTTTTTCGGTCAGTACTTGACATCGTCGATAAAAAAAATTATTATTAGGTAGATTAATTAAGTCAGTTATAGAAATCTAAAGTAATTAATGTCATAAATTACTTTTTTCTATTCTGAATATTAACTAACAACTTCATAATCATTTAGGGAGGTTCTATGAAAAAATTTATTCCTATTTTCCTCATCTTCATTTTTACATGTAGCTTAATTCTAGCTCAGGACATGATGAACTTTGATGAAGATTTTGTAGCAGGGCAAAAATTTTATCCGGATGTTGTCAATTGGTACCCAATTTCTGAGGACGCCGGTAATTGGTGCCCAACCGGGACTTATCCTGATCTTCCTGCGGCCACTTACTTTCAGGAAGCTAGGTGGTTAGATGATACATTATATGTTCACACCCCATCTACAACTGGAGGACCAACAACAACTATATTAAAGTATACCGCTGGTGGCTCCTGGACTACGGGGGTTCCACTACCTGTTGCATTATCTGGAGGAGCCATGACCGTTTGTGCTGGGAAGTTATATTTTCTTGGTGGTGGTACGACAAGTATTACAACTGGTCCAGTAAATACTGTATACGAGTACAATCCTGCAACTGGCAATTGGTTGACCAAGGCTCCAATGCCTGTTGCATTAACAGGTCATGGTGCTGTAAGTTGGGGAGATAGTGTGATTTTTGTTGTTGGAGGTCCATATACGGGTTCCGCCACTAACCTAAATGTTCACTATTATCGGGTTGCTACAAATACATGGGGTACAATTACCAATTCTCTTCCTGCCGGACAGGGGAGGAGAACTTTCGGCCTAGGTATTTCCGGGAATAAAATAATTATGTCTGCTGGTTTTAATACGGCATTTCTGAAAAGTACGTATATTGGAACCATTGGTGCTAGCGCCTCGCAAATTACATGGACAGCGGGACCAGCAGTTCCGACAATTTACACCGGATTGAGTCGCCCCGGCGCAAATGCTATAGATAAATATTTCTTTTTAGTTTGTGGCGAGCGAGGTGGACCTGGAGGATACTATGACACAACTCACGTTTTTGATGCTCAGCTTGAACAATGGGTTGATATCGTTAACAATAAACCGGTTAAGATGTCCAATATTTTTAATGGTGTTGCACCTAGATTGCACGGCGATACGATTAAAGTATATGTGCCTGGTGGATATGGAAGTTTAACTGGTGCGACTCCCGGAACAGCATGGGCTAGCTTTGATGTAATTGGTTGCGGAAATTTAATTGTAATTCCGGTAGAACTAGTTTCATTTACAGCTGCAGTTGATAAAGGGAATGTAACATTATTCTGGCAGACTTCAACCGAGAAAAATAATAGCGGATTCGAAATCCAGAGAAGATTTGATGCTGGATATGAATCAATTGGATTTGTACCAGGTTTTGGAACAACAACTGAAAGACAATATTACTCATACGTGGATACAAGAGTAAATCCGGGTAACTATTATTATCGTTTAAAGCAAATTGACCTTGATGGTACTATCGCGTATTCGGAAGAAATAATTATTGAAGTTTCATCACCAGAGTTATTTGCACTTGAGCAGAATTATCCGAATCCTTTCAATCCAACAACAACAATTGGTTTCAGTCTTGCAACAGATTCCAAAGTCAGCTTAAAGATATTCAATGCTTTGGGACAGGAAGTAAATTCAATTGTAAATGGAAATATGACTTCAGGTTTCCATGAAATAGCATTTGATGCTTCTGAATTCAATAGTGGTGTATACTTCTATCAGATTGATGCAACAGGAATCGATGGACAAAATTTCACACAAGTCAGGAAGATGATATTAGCTAAATAATTAAGAATTTAATTATTCAAATTCCTACTCTTGTAAGCCGGCTCTGAAATATGAGCTGGCTTTTTTATGTACAAAATGAATTCAATGAAAAATTCCTTCATTGTTTGTTGAGGGTTAAAATGATAATTTTACACTGATTTTAATCACAAAAGGTCAAAATAATGAAATCAATTATCGCTTTACTTGCATTACTTTTAATAGTCGGCTGTTCAACAAAAAAGTCTGACAAAGAACTATTTGATGAAGCACAAAAAAGTCTTAAAGAAGATAAAATTCCTGAAGCTGTTATTGCTTTTGAAGAACTTGTTAATGATTACAAGGATAGCGAATTAACCCCCGAAGCACTCTCTCAGCTTGGATCTCTTTATCAAAACAAGCTTGTAAAATCTCTTTCGGAAAAGGAAAATCTTGAAAAGGCAATATTGATATTCAAAAAACTTCACGATGAATACCCCATAAGCAGTTATGCTCCCTCAGGTTTGTTCATGGCAGGCTTCATCTACGCAAACGAGCTGCAAAATTATAAAGAAGCTGAGTCTCTTTATAAACAATTTCTAAGTGAATACCCTAATGACGACTTAGCTCCATCTGCACAAGCGGAGTTGGATAACTTAGGATTATCACCCGAAGAAATTCTGCTGAAGAATATGGCTAAAGAGAAGTAATGGACAAAACTGTCAGGGATTTTAAAAAATTTCTTGATCCATCTTTCATATCCAAGCTAAATTCGCTCGAATTAAAAGCGAAGTTAGTCGTTGAAGGTTTTATGGTTGGATTGCACAAAAGTCCTTACCATGGTTTTAGCGTCGAGTTTTCTGAGCATCGCGCTTATATGCAGGGTGACAATTTAAAGGATGTTGATTGGAAAGTTTTCGGGAAAACAGAAAAATATTTCATCAAGCAGTACGAGGAGGAAACTAATCTTAGAAGTTATGTATTTCTGGATACAAGCAACTCAATGGCTTACAGTTCAGAGAAAAACATTTCCAAGCTTGATTACTCATTGACACTTGCGGCTGCACTCAGTTATTTAATGATTCACCAGCAGGATGCGGTTGGATTGACTCTTTACTCGGAGAAAATAAACAAGTACCTGCCTCCTAAATCTTCACGTGCTTATCTTCAGGAGATATTGAAAAATCTTGCAAATGTATCTGCTTCAGAGAAAACAAACACTACTGAAAGTCTAAGCGAAGCTGCAGAAAAGATAAAGAGAAAAGGATTGGTTATTATTATTTCAGATTTTTTTGATGACATAAATTCGGTGTTAAAAGCTCTGAAGCATTTCAGCTATAAAAAAAATGAAGTTATAGTGTTCCAGGTGTTAGACCCGATGGAAAAAACTTTTTCTTTCGGGAAAGATGCAATCTTTAAAGATTTGGAAACAGGGGATGAACTTACGACTCAGCCGTACCAGATTCAAAAAGCATATCGCGAAGCAATGGCTGAATTTACGAGTAGGATAAAAACTGAATGTCTTAATGCAAATATTGATTACAATTTAATCGAAACATCAGATCCTTACGATAAAGCTCTTTTCCGATACATTCAAAAAAGATCGAAGTTATACTGAACAATTTTATTCGTTCAACCTAAATTTTTAATTTTCATTAAATAATTTTCTGAATACTTCTCTGCCTCTGCCTTCGTTTTAGCTTCCGTGATGATTCTGATAATAGGCTCTGTGTTCGACTTTCTGAAATGCACCCAGTGATCAATAAAATCAACTCTTAGCCCATCTTCTGTGTTAACTTTTTGGCCTGAGAATGCTGCTGTTAATTTCCGAATCATTTTATCAGGATCTACTGTTATCTCAATTTTCTTCTTTGATATGAAATACTGAGGCAGTTCGTCTTTCAATGTTGATAATGTTTTGCCATATTCAGTGAGATGCTGGAAAGTTAAAGCAATACCAACAAGTGCGTCTCTGCCATAATGAACCTCCGGAAAAATCACTCCACCGCTTCCTTCACCGCCAATTACTGCATTAACTTCTTTCATTTTCTTTACAACATTTGCTTCACCAACAGCAGAGCGAAAAACTTCGCAACCAAAATGGTGTGCGATATCATCAACTGCTCTTGATGTTGATAGGTTTACAACAACATTCCCTTTCTTACGCGATAAAATGAATTTAACGATCTGAACAATTGTATTCTCTTCACTGAATGGTTCACCTTTATCAGTAATTAAAACAAGACGATCAACATCAGGATCAACAACAATTCCAATATCAGCCTTTGCATCTTTAACTTTTTTCATCGTCTCGGTCAGATTCTCAGGTAATGGTTCAGGCAATCTGGGGAAGATTCCAGTCTTCTCACAATTCATTTCCACAACCTCACAGCCAAATTCATTTAAGAACTCAGGAAGAACATACGCACCTGCACCATTAACACAATCAAGCACAACTTTAAACTTTCTTTTCCTGATTTCATTTATATAGATAATTCCAAGATCAAGTATAGCATCAACGTGATTTTGAATTCCTTGTTTGAATTCAGTTCTATTGCCGATTTTATCCCAGCTCTTGTATTTCGATTCACCTTTTAGAAGATGTTTTTGCATCTTTTCAAATTCTTCAGGAGAAAGGAACTGACCGGTACCATTTAATAACTTTAATGCATTCCATTCATTTGGATTGTGACTGGCTGAAATCGCAATACCGCCCTGTGCATTTAACTTCTTTACATTGAACTGAACGGTTGGAGTAGGGCAGATGCCGATATCAACTACATCAATTCCTTTTGCGAGTAATGTCCCGGAAGTAATCTGATTTACCATCTCACCGGTAATTCGTGCATCTCTTCCGATAACAACTTTTCCTGATCCAATAGAATCTGCATAAGCATTAGTGTATTTAATTATGGTTTCCGGTTCCAATCCGCTACCAACAATTCCACGAATTCCAGAAATGCTTGTCATCAAAGTGCCCATTTTTATTCCTTAAAAATTGATAAAATTCTGCTTAACACCAGCAAAGATAATTATTTGGGAATTGAATATTTGGGTTTAATTTTATGCAATTATGAATAAAAAATATGTCGTTGTGAAAATAAAAATTAAAAAAATAAACAAACTGCTGGTAAAGCATTTTGGAATACCATATCGACCTCAGCGATTACCAAATCCTGTGGATGCTCTAATAGCAACAATACTGTCTCAGAATACAAATGATAAAAATTCATATCAAGCCTATAATAATCTCAAAAATAAATATAATTCGGTGAAGGAGTTAGCTGATGCACCAAGAAGTGAGATTGAGAATGTTATTAGGGTTGCAGGATTAGGAAGACAAAAGACTGCATCGATAAAAAATTTCCTCACAGTGTTAAAGAGGAAAAACAGTAGACTAAATCTAAATTACATAAAAAAAATGTCTGATAATGAAATACTGGCTGATCTGACTTCCATAAACGGGATAGGCGTCAAGACTGCAAGCTGTGTATTATTATTTTCATTGGATAGGAATATTTGCCCTGTTGATACACACGTTCACCGTACACTGAACAGAATTGGTTTAGTTAAAACGAAAGCACCGGAAAGAACATTTGAACAGATAAAAAGTATTTTACCTGATGGCATTGCGCATCAATTTCATACCAACTTAATCAAGTTAGGCAGAGAAATATGCAAGCCGGCAAAACCCTTATGTTCAGTGTGTCCTTTGCTAAAGGAGTGTGACTTTAAAAGCAAAAATATGGATAGAGTTAGCCAAGTTAGAACTAACAATTTTTTGCTTTTAGATTCAATTTAGAAAAGTATTTTTATAGAGGATAATTATTTTTATCTTTGTTTTGCTCTGAAGCGTATTTCGCTTAAATTTGAACTGAAATTTCCACTTCTATAAAATTAATTCAGGAGTTAATAAATGTCAGAACAATTAGGATTGCTCGGATACGATTATGTTGAATTTTATGTCGGCTCTGCTAAAATGTGGGCTTACTGGCACGCTAAAGCGATGGGGATGAAAATAACTGGATATTCCGGACCAGAAACAGGTGTGAAAGGAAAAGTATCTTATTATCTTGAACAAAATAAACTTAGGATCGTAGTTACTTCAGCCATCAATCCAAGTCAGTATCAGATTCATCAATTTGTTGAAAGACACGGTGACGGTGTTAAAAGATGGTCGCTGAAAGTTAAAGATGTAAAAAAAGCTTTCGACGGAGCAATTAAAAATGGCGCAATTCCTGCCTGGGAACTCGTGAGAACCGAAAATGAAGATGGTTGGGTTGAAGAAGCAGCTGTGAAATTATATGATGACGCTGAAATAGTTTTTGTGAACAGGGATAACTACAAAGGTATGTTCAAACCGGGATTCGGAAAGCCGATTCAGAAAATTGATATTGTTGCGGAAGAAACTGGACTACAAGCAATTGATCACATTGTAGGAAATGTCCGAGTAAATGAAATGGATTTATGGGTAAATTATCTGAACAAAACTCTGAACTTCGAAACATTTATAGATTTTGGACCCGGTGATATTTCAACGCAATACTCTGCACTTCTTTCTAAAGTTGTACGTTCTACTGAAGGTCCTGCTATAAAAAATCCAATCAACGAACCGTACGAAGGATTGAAGAAATCTCAAATTGAAGAATACATTGATGAATATCTTGGATCAGGGATTCAACATGTTGCGGTGATTACTAATGACATCATTAAAACAATTGCTGCGATGAGGAAAAATGGAATGGAATTCCTTTCAGTTCCTGATTCCTATTATGATACCTTAAAAGAAAGAGGATTTGAAGTTACTGAAGATATTAATGAACTAAAGAAATATGGAATCCTGTGTGATATTGAGGGCAAAGGGTATTTGCTTCAGCTATTTACAAAACCTATTGGTGACAGACCAACATTCTTCTATGAAATAATTCAGAGAAGAAAAGGTGCTCAGGGATTTGGACAGGGTAACTTCCAGGCATTGTTCGAATCGATAGAGAGAGATCAGGCGCAGCGCGGAAGTCTTGATAAGAAAAAATAAATTAAGAAATCATTCAAGGAGGTTATGAATGCCATTTTACGTTAAAGTTGGAAAGGTTCCACCTAAAAGACACATCACTTTTTATAAAGAAGATGGTAAGTCACTTTACAGGGAAGAGCTTTTTAGTACTAAAGGCTTTTCCGGAATTTATTCTAACAAGTATCATCTTTATATGCCGCCTGAAGTTGAAAAAATCAGCGAGGTTACAATTGATACTTCAGGGAATGATTGGAACGAGGCACCGGTAGAATATTATCATTTCGTTACTGATAAAAAACGAACTAAGGGAAATATTCTCACCGCAAGAAATGAATTTTTGAAAAACGATCACTGTATAATTTCAACAGCTCATATATCAGAAGAAGCAGATTTCTTCTATCGAAATAGTCAAATGCACGAAATTTTATTTGTTCATCATGGGAAAGGGTGGATGTTATCTGAATATGGTAAAATCAAATTCGAGGAATGGGATTATCTAATTATTCCAAAAGGAACAACCTATCAGTTAAAGTTTGATGATTATAAGAATAACAAAGTTTTTATAATTGAATCGGATACTCCTTACGAAATTCCATTGCATTTTAGAAATGAATATGGACAATTAACAGAAGAAGCTCCGTACTATGAACGTGATTTCAGAGTTCCGGAATATATGGAACCGGTTGATAAAATTGCTGACTATAAATTGATGCTGAAAGTCAGAGGCAAAATGTTTGAGTATCGACTTCCTCATCATCCATTTGATGTTGTGGGTTGGGATGGATTTCTTTATCCTTATGCGTTCAACATTAAAGAGTATGCACCTAAAGTCGGAAAGATTCATCTTCCGCCTCCAATACATCTTGTATTTAAGACAGATCACTTTGTTATTTGCAACTTTGTTCCGCGGCTTTATGATTTTCATCCGCAGGCAATTCCGGCACCATATTATCACTCAAATGTAGACAGCGATGAAGTTTTGTATTATGTACATGGTGATTTTATGTCGCGCACAGGTGTGCAGGAAGGCTCAATAACTCTTCACCCGATGGGAATTCCTCATGGACCTCAACCTGGAAAAACTGAAGCATCTATCGGCAAAAAGGAAACGGAAGAGTATGCCGTTATGATTGATACTTTCCAACCATTAAGAGTTACAAAGAATGTGAATGAAACTATGGTTAAAGAATACTCTCAATCCTGGTTGGAGAAAAAATAGAATAAGGAAATAAAGCAATGAAACTGGTATCATACACTACAAAGAAAAAAGACAGACTTGGATTATTTGTTGATGGCAAAGTTTACAATGTTCAGGAGTGTGCTGCTGGCTTAGGATTCGAATTGCCAAACCGGATGAGAAGATTTCTTCGAGGCGGTGATGAAATGATGAATCAAGCACGACAGGTTGAGCAAGCAATAAAAGAGGGAAAGATCACCTCTTTTGTAGACGACCCTAATTTCAGATTGCTTGCACCCGTTCCAAATCCAACATCTTGCAGAGATGGATATGCATTTCGCCAGCACGTTCAAACTGCAAGAAGAAATCGCGGTGTTGAAATGATTCCTGAGTTTGATCAGTATCCTGTTTTTTATTTCACAAATCATAATGCAATATTTGGCGAAGGGGAGATTCAGGTCGAAGACGATCATCTTCGTCAGTTAGATTTTGAACTTGAAGCTGCGATTGTCATTGGAAAGGAAGGACGAAATATTTCTGCATCTGAAGCTGATGAGTACATTGCTGGTTATTTGGTTATGAATGATCTATCAGCACGTGTTTTGCAGATGGAGGAGATGAAATTAAATCTAGGACCAGCCAAAGGAAAAGATTTTGCAACTAGTATCGGTCCCTGGCTTGTCACGTCGGATGAACTTGAACCTAACAAAATCGAAACTGAGTTTGGAAATAAATATGATCTCAGGATGACTGCAAAACACAACGGCAAGCAAATTTCTGATGGTAATATGATGGATATGAATTGGACTTTTGCCGAAATTATTGAAAGAGCTTCTTATGGTGTTAGATTACTTCCCGGTGATGTCATTGGTTCAGGTACTGTTGGTACGGGCTGCTATCTTGAACTAAATGGAACCTGGGCATTAGAAGCAAAAGAAAAAGGAAAAGATTTCAAACCTATCTGGCTTCAGGATGGTGATGAGATTGAACTTGAAATTACTGGTCTTGGTGTTTTAAAGAACAAAATTCGCAAAGCAAAAAAAAGCAGATCAATTCTTGCAAAGAAAAAGAATATTGCCTGATGCTGCATTACGAACCAAAAGATTTATCTGTCCCTGAAGTTCACCGATTACTTCTAGGTGGTGTTGCACCAAGACCAATCGCACTGGTTTCGACAATATCTAAAGACGGAATCAATAACGTTTCACCTTTTTCTTTCTTTAATGCATTTGGTGCGAATCCTCCTATTGTTGCTTTTTCACCTTCACGTCGAGGAAGGGATGCAACACTTAAAGATACTTACAATAATTTAATAGCAACAAAAGAATGTGTGATACAAGTTGTAACTCATTCAATGGTTGAAATGGTAAGTCTTGCTTCCGCTGAGTTTCCTCCGGAATATGATGAATTTACTAAATCAGGTTTGACTCCAATTGATTCTGACTTAGTAAAACCTAAACGTGTTAAAGAATCGCCTTTCCAGATGGAATGTAAATTACTTGAAATGAAAAGTTTTGGTGAAGGCGGTGCTTCTGCAAATCTGGCGATTTGTGAAGTTCTGAAATTTCACGTTGCTGAAGATTTATTTTTAAATGGAATAATCGATCCGGCAAAAATTGATTTGGTTGCGAGGATGTCAGGAAGCTTTTATTCACGTGCAGCAGATGGAGTTTTTATTCTTGAACAGCCGGTAGGAAAGAAATGCATTGGCTACGATCAGATTCCAAAACATATCAGGGAATCAGAAACTTATTCGGCTAATGATTTGGGCAAATTTGGTAATTCTGAATCTATTCCAAATGAAAGTGAAGTCCAGGAGTTCATAAATAAAATAAAAGAGGAAAAGCTGGAGCTATTTGAATCAGGATTAGCCGCTTTCTTGAGATATCAGAGATTAAATGATAACAATCGTATGCTGAAAGCTGCTCTGGAAATAGATGAGAATCAAAAAAGGAACATAGAGTTATCTGTGAAATGTGCACTGCAGACTCACGATCTGGATTTTGCGTGGAAAGCTGCTTTATATGCTGGAATGATTAAATAATTAATAAAAATAATTAGAGATAATAACGGCTCACCTCGCAAGTGAGTTTTTTAGTTTTATGAGAAAATCACAACCACTTTGGATACCTACAGAAGATAGAATTAGGAGTTCTAACTTCTCTAAATACTACGATTTCATTCGCAAAGAGTATAAACTTTTATTTAAAGATTATAATGAACTTCATAAATGGTCAGTCTCTGAAATGGAACTGTTTTGGGAATCAATATGGAAATTTGGCGGTATAATCCACTCAAATCTTTACACTAAAATACTAGACAAAAGAATTATGCCCGGTGCTAAATGGTTTGAGGGTGCACGACTAAACTTCGCTGAAAACCTTCTCAGATATCAGGATGATCATACAGCAATAATCAGCAGCAGGGAAGATAAGCCTGATGTTTTACTTACATATAAAGAACTTTATGAGCTCGTTACTGCTTGTAGCGAAGGATTGAAGAAGCTTGGTTTAAAAAAGGGTGATAGAGTTGCCGGGTTTGTTACGAATATACCTGAAACAATTGTTGCTATGCTTGCAGTTACAAGCATCGGTGCTTTATGGACATCGTGCTCCCCTGATTTTGGAATTCAGGGAGTGATAGACCGTTTCGGGCAGGTAAAACCAAAAATACTGCTTGCGATCGAAGAATATCAATACAATGGAAGAATCATTAATTCCCGAGAAAAGATTGAAGAAATTGTTCACCTAATTCCAGAGATTGAAAAGATTGTTTGGATTCCATTCTATCAAGATTTATCTATAGTATCGATAGCCAATTCAAAAAGTGATATTAATCTTAGTAAGACATTATATTTTAATGATTTGTTATTAAATACATCAAACAATATAGAGTTTGAACAGTTACCTTTTGATCATCCGGTTTATATAATGTATTCTTCCGGAACAACAGGGTTACCTAAGTGTATGGTTCACGGGGCTGGTGGAACTCTACTTCAACATATTAAAGAGCACTTCTTGCATACTGATCTGAAAAGAGGGGATGTAATTACATACTACACAACTTGTGGCTGGATGATGTGGAATTGGCTGGTAAGTTCACTACAGGTGGGAGCAACCATCTATCTTTACGATGGAAATCCTATTTATCCTGATACGGATATTCTTTGGAAGAAAATTCAGAAAAATAGGATTTCGATCTTCGGAACATCGCCAAAATATTTATCGATATTTGCTAAACAGGGATTCTCTCCGAAGAGTAGTTACAACCTCAGTTCATTAAAAGCGATTCTCTCAACCGGTTCTCCTCTTCCAGAAGAAACATTTTATTGGGTTTATGAAAATATAAAAACCGACTTGCAGCTATCATCTATTTCAGGGGGAACAGATATTATCTCATGTTTTATGCTTGGAAATCCGACAATTCCGGTATGTGCGGGTGAAATTCAGTGTAGAGGATTGGGAATGAAGGTGGAAGCATTTAATGAAAAAGGCAATTCAGTTGTTGGTGAAAAAGGTGAATTAGTTTGCACTGAACCGTTCCCGTCGATGCCGGTTTACTTTTGGGATGATGAAAATGGAGAAAAGTACAGAAAAGCATATTTTGAAAAGTATCCCGGAATCTGGACTCACGGTGATTATATTGAAATTACTAACAATAGTGGAATTAAAGTTTACGGCAGATCAGACGCAACTCTAAATCCAGGTGGGGTAAGAATTGGAACTACAGAAATTTATCGTATTGTTGAAGAGATGGAAGAAATTCACGATAGTCTTGCAGTTGGTAAAAAATGGAACGGAGATGAAAAAGTTATTTTGTTTGTTACATTGAATGAGGGAATTGAACTTGATCAAACATTGGTAGAAAAAATTAAGTCTGAATTAAAATCGAAGGCAACTCCGCGACACGTTCCATCAGAAATAATGGAAGTCAAAGAAATTCCCCGGACCATCAGCGGGAAAAAAGTCGAGATTGCTGTTTCAAAAATTCTTAATGGAGAAGAGGTTGATAACAAAGATGCTTTGGCAAATCCACATGCACTTGATCAGTTTTATCAATTCAGAAAAATCTAAACGTAAAGCGCACTTCCAAAATCTCTTCTGTGTTTCAGCGTAACGTCGTGATCTTCACCAAGGAATTTAAATATTGCAATGCACGCTTTTCTTGCACCATCGTCATCGTAATTTCTGTCATTTCGGATTACATCTATAAATTTTTCCAGAGCTGAATCAAAATCTTTTTGTTTTAGATTATTAATTGCAGATAAATATTTTTCCCTGGCTTCTGAATCAGCAAGCGTACTCAAGTCACGATTGAGTATGTCAGCAAGAGTTCCAATGGCTTCAGCTAATTCAATATTTGCAAGGTTTCCATCAACATTTTGTGTTAACCGCAGGGCCTCTTTCTGATCTTCAAAGAGTAGAATTTTAGCAAGAAGTACTTTAACCTCACTATTATTTACATCTCCGCAGTGAATATCCTCAAGAATAATTTTAGCATCTGTAATATTTCCATTCTTCAGCAAAATCTTTGCATGCTCAATCTGATCAACAAATTTGCTGGGAATAGATCTCATCAGCCAATCTTTTATTGCCGTTTCAGGAAGAGCGCCTGTAAATTCGTTTATAACTTTGCCATTTCTGAAAAGCTTAACATTTGGTATTCCACGAATACCGTACTGCATTGCAATTTGCTGGTTTGTATCTGTGTCAACTTTCACCAGTTCCCAATCTGCTTTATTTTCTTCAGCAAGCTTCTCAAGAATGGGTCCTAGCATTTTACAAGGACCACACCATTCTGCCCAAAAGTCAACCAGGACTGGCTTATCATAGCTTTTTTCAATTACATCTTTTTGGAAATCTTTAACTTCAAAGTTCATTGGTATAATGGTATATGTTATAAAGTTTTTTTAATGGATTTGATGAAGAAGTTCTGCTTAAGATTCAATAAATAATTGATACAATTTATAATTGGAATCTGTTAACTAATTCCAATTAATTAGAATTAAAAACTATTTATTTCTAACAAATGAAAAATATTTGATGGTATAATTTCTAAAAGGAAATAAAAACGTAACCAAGACTCTGGCAGCAAAGTTGGTATTTATAAATATCAACTTTAACTAAGTTGCTTTTTTTATATGAGTAATAACGAACCAATTTATCCGATTAGAACCGCCGCAAGGCTGTTAAACATTTCTGTTCATACACTAAGGATGTATGAAAAGGAAAAGCTCATCATCCCATTTAAAAAATCCACAAATCATCGACTGTATTCAAATTCTGATATCCAAAGAATTAAGTGTATTCGCTTGGCAATAAACGATTCTAAAATCAGTATTAACGGAATTAAGACCATTTACTCGATGATGCCTTGCTGGGAATTCATCAATTGCAGCAAGGAGGATAAAAGCAGGTGCAGCGCATACCTTACTCACAATGGGCCTTGCTGGTCAGTAAAAGGTGAAAATACTATTTGTGCAGAGAAGGATTGCAGAAGCTGTTCTGTTTATAAAGACTTTGGTGAATGTGACAGCATTAAAAATTTTATACGAAATAAATTAGCAGGAACAGAATGAATTCCTTATCAAGACGAAGATTTTTAAAAATATCAGGCGCAACCATTGCTACTGCTGCTGTGCTTGCAGGATCAGCAAAAACTTTTGTGAAGAGTGCAGATAAGATTAATGAAGAAAATGCAAAAGGAATTAAGAAGATAACCACTTATTGCGATTTGTGTTTTTGGAAATGTGGAGTGATGGCCTATGTGAGAGACGGAAAGCTTTGGAAAGTTGAAGGTCATCCTGAAGATCCATTAAGCAACGGAAGATTATGTCCAAGAGGAACCGGAGGAGTTGGTGCTCATTATGATCCTGAAAGATTAAAAACTCCATTAATAAGAAAAAGTTTACGAGGTGAAGAGAAGTGGGTTGAAGTTACATGGAGCGAAGCATTTGATTACATTGCAGATAAAATGAATAGAATCAAAGATGAATATGGACCTGAATCGATGGCGTTATTCAGTCATGGAATCGGTGGATCATTTTTAAAACATATGATGAGAGCTTACGGTTGTCCGAACGAAACAGCACCAAGTTTTGCACAATGCCGCGGACCAAGAGAAGCCGGATTTTCTCTTACATTTGGAGATATTGTTGGCTCACCAGAAAGAACAGATATTCAAAATTCTAAATGTCTTGTACTGATTGGGTCACATCTTGGCGAGAATATGCACAACACACAGGTTCAGGAATTTTCAAGAGCTGTTGAGAACGGTACATCAATAATTGTTGTTGATCCAAGATTTTCTGTTGCTGCAGGAAAAGCAAAATATTATTTGCCGATAAAACCCGGAACAGATCTTGCATTACTGCTTGCGTGGATGAGCGTGATTGTAAATGAAAAACTCTATGATGTTGATTATGTTTCAAATTTTGGATTCGGCTTTGAAGCATTTGCAGCAGAAGTTTCTAAGTATACTCCTGAATGGGCTTATATTGAAACCGGAATAGATCCCGATGTAATAAGAGAAACTGCAAGAGAAATGGCT
>JACZKK010000202.1 GCA_014860115.1 Ignavibacteriaceae bacterium | reverse complement strand
GGTAGTGGTGAAATAGCACCTGATTTATGCAACGACTTTGACGATTTCAACGGTTATGTTGATTCAGTTACAAATTTGCCTTCGGCAAGATTTTATTTATCTGCTGAGGTCTGCTATGTAGATCCTAACAATCCTAATGGAAAATTAAACACACAATCCTGGCATAAAAAGATGACCGTAACCGTTACCAGTCCGGATATTGGTAATGAAGAGAGACGAGATACAATCAGACTTTCAACCATTTACAGTTACTGGCATTTCAGATAGGAGAAATTATGGGATTCAGTACTTTGTTAGATATTATTGGTTCGATGATTATAGGCGGTATCCTGCTGTCTATAACTATGCGCCTGAATGATGCTGCAACAGAAAAAACTTACAATAACAGTGGTGAGCTTTCCATGCAGCAAAACCTTGCCGTAGTGGCGCAAATTCTTGAAAAAGATTTCAGGAAAATTGGCTACTGTTCAGATTGGAATAAGTTCCCCGATCCCTCAAAAGCAATTGTTTTTGCAGATACATCTAGTATCATTTATTTAACAGATATTGACTCTGATAGTAATATGGATTCAATTCATTATTATCTTGGACCAACATCTGAACTTACTTCAACACCCAATCCGCGAGATAGATTACTTTACCGTGTATTAAATAATGAAGCTCCTCTTACTTCTAATTTGGGTGTAACCCAGTTCAAATTAGTTTACTTTGATGCTATTGGTGATACGATTCCTCCTCCAATCACCGCAGCAGGCATAATTACAAGTATAGAAATAAACTTATCAGTAGAGAGTGTTGCTGCATATGATGAAAAATACAGCAGTGCTTTCTGGCGTCAGATAAGATTAGTTGCAAGAAATTTGAGAAACAGATAAAGGAATAAAAAATGAGCGGCAAAGCTACGTTACTTTTAATCGTTGGTTTCAGTATAATTTTTCTGATAGTATCAAGAAACTTTGGAGACGTTTCGAATCGTGCGGTGGATAATTTTATTAATTATCATAAAGAAACCGTTGCACATGATCTTGCTGTAAGCGGAGCTAATATTGCAGCAAATAATATTTTCATGGATCCGACCTGGGATGAAGGTTATGATGATGTTCCATTTCAGAATGGTACTATGAATATTAGTGTTCAAATACTCGACGCTTTCAAAAATATCCGACAAATTACTTCCCAGGGAACTTATCAAGGATATACTCATACAGCTAAAGTAGTTTTAGCCCCAAGCAAGTTCTCCAAGTTTGCTTACTATTCAGTTAGTGAAGGCGGAACTATCTGGTGGACCGCCAGTGACACAGTATGGGGTCCTTTTCATACTCAAGATTATTTAAGAGCTTACAAGCACCCGGTATTTTTTGGCAAAGCAACTACAAAAAGAAGTACGATTTATTATACAAATGAAAAAACAGACAAGCCATATTTCTATGGTGGGTACGAACAAGGAGTAAATTTACCCTTACCAACTACTGCCGTTGATGATATGGAAGTAATGGCTGATGATAATGGATTTAAACTTAGCGGGCACGACACTGTCTATATAACTTTCGATCGGGATTCGTTACGTTACAGATTTTCTTATAACGCCAAGAATACTGTTGTATACCTACCAGCTGCTGCTCCAAATGGACTAATATTTGCTAAGGATTGTGTTGTTAGATTGAATGGAGTTGTAAAAGGTCAATACACTTTAGGCTGTTCATCTATTATGAGTGCCGGGAAGGGTACGATTTATCTGGACAATGACATAGTCTTTGATAAAGATCCCAGAATATATCCTACTTCAAACGATCTGTTGGGTATATGCGCAGAGAATAATGTGCTCATAACTAATAACTTAGCTAACCAATCAGACATCAATATTCACGGCTCAGTCTATTGTGAAAAGGGAGGCTTTGGTGCTGAAAAGTATGACACAAGACCTATAAGTGGAAACATTAACCTTTTAGGCGGAATAATTCAAAACACCAGAAAAGCAGTTGGAACTTTTGGTACTTCAGGAATTAAAACAGGTTTTGCTAAAAGATATAAGTATGATGACCGGCTGATGACAGCCTCTCCTCCATTCTTCCCTGGCACCGGTGGCTTTGAAATTGTTTCATGGTATGAATAGATAGTAAATCAGTTAAATTTATAATAATTCACTTTATATCGGAGAAAACATATGATGCATTTAAAACCGAACAAAGGAGTAGCTGCAGATCTTCCCAGCTTTGAAGTAACCATCTCCTCGAAAGAGAAAGGTTTTATAAATATTACAAAAGTGGTTGTGGTAGTTTCTGTATTACTTGCTCTTCTGATGATCACAATAAGGTAAGCTAATTACTTATTCAACACTTTTAAACTAAAATTTTAGTTTACTCAAATTTCTAAACTGAAAAATCCTCATTACGAATCAGCAATAAAATTGCAGACTGAGGAATTATCAGATATTTTTCTTTATCAAATTCTATTTCAACAGCTTCCTTTCTTAAGAATATTGCCAAATCCCCTTCCCTTGCCTGCAAGGGAATGTACTTAACTTTATTCGCACTTTCTTTCCACGGCTCATCCTCAACCTCAGAGGAAGTTGCATATCCGGGTCCAATTTTAATTACATAACCACTTTGCACTTTCTCTTTTTCTGCAACTCCTGCGGGAAGATACAAACCACTTGTCGTTCGCGAAGATTCCTCCTGCGGTTTTATAAGCACACGATCACCTACCACGATGAACCGATCTATATTCCTCAATGTTTCTTCCATAATATTTTTAGAAATTTCTTAATTAAATATATTGAAAGAAATCTGCAATGTTATGAGTGCATACCAATCAGGATTGTAGATATTCAAAAACATATTCTTTCTAGTGGAAATCTTTATTCCTAAATTTGAGTAATTAGTTGAATAAAATGAGATATGTCTTTATACAAACCAAACTTTTGGGATGAACGTTTTTCCGGCGAGGATTTCATCTATGGAACAGAGCCAAATCAATTTTTCAAAGAGCAGATTGATAAAATTTCTGCAATGGGAAAATTAATTTTGCCCGGTGAAGGTGAAGGTCGCAATGCAGTCTATGCGGCAAGTAAAGGCTGGAATGTTGATGCATTCGACCAGAGCAAAGTTGCAAAACAAAAGGCTTTGCAGCTTGCTCAACAACAAGGATTACATATTAATTATACTGTCACTGATATAACGAATTTTATTTTGGAAAAAAATATTTACAAGGCAGCCGCTATTATTTTCGTTCATCTTTCTCCTGATGAAAGATCTGAACTGCACAAAAAGTTAATTAGCTCTCTTTTAAGAGGAGGGATTATTATTGTTGAACTGTTTTCAAAAAATCAATTCGGCAAAAATTCAGGTGGACCACAGGATTTAGATATGCTCAGTTCTCTTGAAGATATTAAGAATGACTTTAAAGAGATGAGAACGATCCTGCTTGAAGAAAAGAATGTGATACTTAATGAAGGCAATAAGCATAGTGGAGAAGCAAGTGTTATTAGATTTGTTGGTGAAAAAATAGAATGAGTTTCTTATGAAAAAGGTTTTGTTTATAACATACTACTGGCCGCCATCGGGGAAAGCATCGCTTCACTGGCCGTTAAAAATTATTAAACATCTTCCTTCTTTCGGATGGCAGCCTTCTGTTCTTACGGTTAACGAAGATATATTTTCGCACAAGGATGATACATTTATAGATGAAATTCCTTTACAGACTAAAGTTGTTAAAGCAAAATCAATTGAACCTTTCAACGTCTACAAAAAGTTAATTGGCAAATCGAAGGAAGATCAGCTCATTGCATCTGAAACTATATCCATAAAGAACAAGAGTTTTTCTCACAGATTATCAATATGGATACGAATGAATCTATTTATTCCGGACTCACGAGTCGGATGGTACTTTCCGGCAGTAAAAACCGGAACAGAATATCTGCAGAAAGAAAATATTGATGCAATAGTTTCAGTTGGTCCGCCACACACAGCACATTTAATCGGGAAAAAACTTTCTTCCAGGTTCAGTATCCCACATATACCTGTATTTATTGATCCCTGGGTGGATATTTCATATTACAGAAATTTCAAGCGCAGCCGGTTAACTTTACAAATTGATAATCATCTTGAAAAATCCGTTTTGCAAAAAGCTGCATCTGTAATATTTGTAACAGAGACGATGAAGAAAGATTACGAAAGCAAGTATCCATTCATCACAGAAAAATCGGATGTACTTTATTGGGGATTTAGCGAAGAAGATTTCTGCCTACCCCCCGCCCTTCTTCCAAAGGAAGGGGGTGAAGAAGTAATCCTTCACGCAGGGAATATTTTTGATTATCAGAATCCAAAAAAGTTCTGGGCGAGGATTAAAAGTGAGATTGACCAAGGCAGAAAAATAAAACTAGTTTTTATAGGAACGGTCTCTCCAGAAATTAAGCATTCAATTACGGATGCCGGACTTGGACCTTTCACGGAATACAAAGGTTTTCTGCCTTACAGAGAAATGCTTGGTGAAATAATGAAAGCAAATTATTTGTTGGTTTGTGCAACCGAACCGCGACACGTTCCGGGAAAATTATTTGAATATCTGAGAGCTGGGAAACCGATTATCGCTTTCGGTGATGGAAATGAGGAAGTAAAAAAATTACTTGCTGATGCAAATGCGGGGATGAT
>JACZKK010000201.1 GCA_014860115.1 Ignavibacteriaceae bacterium | reverse complement strand
CACTAGAATACTTTAAGTCTATAAAACGAAATTAACTTTTTTATAATCAATTTATATAAAGCTAATGCACGAAATTTTCACAACAAGAAATAATCCTCACGTCGATCCATTTATGACAATGTGGGGTTGGGAAATTCCTGTTTATCTTTTTCTCGGCGGAATGGTTGCAGGAATGATGATCATTGCCGGGTATTTTTTATTCAGCGGAAGACATAAAGAAAGTAATTGTTCATGTTATTCAATCCCTCTCACGAGCTTTGTTCTTCTTTCACTTGGTATGTTTGCGTTGTTTCTTGATTTAGCACACAAACAATACGTGTGGAGATTGTATACGACATTTCAAATAACTTCGCCAATGTCGTGGGGTGCTTGGATTTTAATTTTAGTTTATCCAGCATTGATTGCAAACATTCTGATTCGTCCGCCATCCTGGATGACACAAAGATTTCCAAAGTTAAGTGATATTGCAGGCAAGCCGCAGACTCATCCGTTTTTCATAAAAAATGTTGGTATCCTGAATATGATTCTTGGGATGATGCTTGGTGCATATACCGGTGTCCTTTTAAGTTCAATGGGATCGCGTCCTCTCTGGAATACATCGCTGCTTTGGGTTCTGTTTCTTGTTTCAGGTCTGTCTGCTGCAGCCGCTTACGTTCATCTTATCGCAAAAAACAAAGCTGAAAGCGAATTGCTTGCAAAAGCTGATAACGGCTTTCTTGTAGTTGAACTATTTATTTTTGTGATGCTCTTTCTTGGGTTGATGTCCTCTGCACGACCACACATCGAGGCTGCTCAACTATTACTTACAGGAATTTATGCGCCTGCATTCTGGGTTTTTGTAATCGGATTGGGAATTGTAATTCCTCTTGGTATGCAGCTTCTTGCAGTCAATCATAAAATTAAGCATACACCAATCGCACCGATAATGGTAATAATCGGCGGATTGATTTTGAGATTTATTATAGTTGAGGCTGGGCAATACAGCCACTGGTTTAACGCACATTTTAAATAACGGAGAAAAATTTTTATGACAACTTTAGTTAGGAAAATCACTCACATCTTCGAGAAAGAAGAGGAAAAGGTTGAGATAAAATCCCAGCCTTATTCCAATCCTTATCTTGTTGGTTTGGGACTTGGACTCGTTCTCCTGGCTGCTTATGTAATTATGGGCAGAGGATTAGGTGCTTCAGGTGCAATGACAACTTTAGTATCTGTGGGAGTTGAAAAAGTTGCACCGGTACATGCGAACAACAATGCTTTTTTTAGTGAGTATATTGGTGACGGCACAACAAATCCTTTCAAAGACTGGCTTGTTTTCGAAGTGATTGGCGTAATTGCAGGTGGATTTATTTCAGGTTCACTTGCGGGAAGAGTGAGAAAAGGAATCGAAAAAGGTCCGCGAGTATCAGCAGCGAAAAGATTAATGTTTGCATTCATTGGTGGAGGATTAATGGGAATCGGTGCAAAGCTTGCACGAGGATGCACAAGCGGTCAGGCATTATCCGGTGGGGCAATTCTTAACCTCGGAAGCTGGGCTTTTATGATGATGGTATTTGCCGGTGGTTACGCTGCAGCATATTTCTTAAGGAGACAATGGACATGAACGCACCATTTTTCAAATTCGAATATTTCAATTTTGATGTTAGTTTAATTCTTGCCTTCATCATAGGAATTGGTTTTGGTTTTGCTCTTGAGCGCGGTGGATTTGGCAACGCAAGAATTCTTGCTGCACAATTTTACTTTTCAAACATGAGAGTACTGAAAGTGATGTTCACTGCAATTGTAACTGCAATGCTGGGGATTTATTTTCTTTCCGTAATAGGTTTTATGGATCTCTCACTTGTTTATGTTAGCGATACTTATATTCTTCCACAGGCGCTGGGTGGATTTATACTTGGATTAGGGTTTATCATCGGAGGATATTGTCCCGGTACTTCACTCGTTTCTGCTGCGACAGGAAGACTTGATGGAATTTTATTTGTTGGTGGAGTGATTGCCGGAATATTTGTCTTTGGTGAGATGTTCCCGCTAATTGAAAATTTTTATTACTCAACAAATATGGGAAGCTTAACACTTGCTCAATACTTTGATCTTTCGTACGGTCTTGTTGTTTTCTTTGTTGTGTTGATGGCACTTGGAGCTTTCGCTGCTGCTGAATGGGCTGAGAAAAAATTCGCAGATAAAAATCCGGAGAATAGTTTATGAAAAAATTAGTCAGCAATATGAGCACTCCGAAAAAACTTGCGTTTACAGCATTAGTCCTTGGTATAGTTGCATTATTTTCAGGGAGTCCGTATTCCGGATCTCGCGTTCATGTCAATACAAAAGCTATCGCACTTTCAACTATTAATAATTCTGATAAAATAAAACCTCTTCAACTTGCCGACTGGATTATCAAAGGCAAGTCAGATTACATTTTAGTTGATGTGAGGGGCGAAGATCAGTTTAGTCAATATTTTATTCCGACTTCAATCAACATACCTCTTCCAGAATTGCCTGAATCTGATTTACTGCGAAATCAAAAAATAATTTTGTACGCTGGTGATGATGTAAATGCTGCGCAGGCTTGGTTCATTCTCAAATCGAAAGGATTCAAAGGAGTTTATTTGCTTGATGGCGGTTTGAATAAATGGAATGATGAAGTTCTTTTTCCAAAGCTTGCAGTAAATTCAACAAAGGAAGAAATTGCTCAGTTTGAAAAGATAAAAGAGATGAGCAAATACTTTGGTGGAGTTCC